>JBMOMS010000014.1:13979-31664 GCA_049324895.1 Chloroflexota bacterium | reverse complement strand
ACGGGATCCATTTTACCTGCGCGCGGAGCGATGACAGCACCTCTTTCAAGCGGAGTTGCATCCACAGCCAGCTTGACTCGCATCCCCTTGAAAGGGACGCGGCAGCCGCACAGGCTCAGGGCGCTGGGACTGGGATGGTTTTTGAGCACACTTTGTTGGATGTTTTTTTGCACGCTGTAAATTTTACGCAGACTAAACGGTTATTTGTAATATATGGATATTAGCGATATACCATTGTCCGTCTAGTTTTATTAGAGTTGCTTCATTAAGACTGCCAGGAGCAGCATAGGTTACAACGGCTTTATTTTCCCGTATGGCAATTTTCCTGAAAGTTAAATTAGGTTGCGATGAAATATCAGGGCAATAATGTAAAGGTTTTTCGGTAGGCACTATTTTGGTAGAGTTGTCGGGAGTAGCAGGGGGAGATTTTTGTGGGTATCCATCGCCGCTTCTATCCCATAGGTGGTATGCTTTTCTGAAAGTTAAATAGCCTGCCTGGTTATTGGCTGACTCGCCAAGATATTTGGCAATTAGTATTTTGTTTTCATTGGTTGGTTTGTAGTCTGATGTGTCAATATAGACTTCATTAAGCATGTTTACATCAGACTTGGGGTCGCAGAAAAGAATCCCCTCAAATTCATGACTTTTTGTTAACACATCTTTTATTGGCTGAGACGCAGGATCTTCCAAAGAAATTGGAAGTGGTCTATTTAACCAGCCTATGAACAAAAATATAGCAGCTATCAAAAAAGCTGTGGCAATTGCAGATAACAAAAAATACCCAATTCTTTTTTTCATTGCAATCTCTTTCTTAACACCCAACGGACTTGACATTGACCTGCGTGTAGCCGGACGCGGACTCTGCTTGAGAGCAGGAAAATCTTGGGAATTGATCCTGCCCGCAGCTGCAATGGGGTAAATTTTACCCTCATTCAGTGTGATGACGGCAGCCCTTTCGAGCGATTGAACCCTTTTGGCATTATACTGTGCGCGTGGAACCCCATTTGTCCCTGGAGGGCGTATGAAACGAAACATCATTTTGCTGGCGCTTGGGTTGGGTTGGTTTCTGGCGGGATGTCAATACAGCATGTCGGAAGGGCCCCTGCCTGGGGATCAAGCTACTCCTCCGATCACCGGTCCTGTGCTGACCACCCCCACCCGTTTCGCGAGCTCATTCAACGACATCGAGACGCTTGCCGCACAATCGTTGACAGAGACCGTAATCGCCCCGGAAACCCAGCGCGTGGTCGAGCTGACCGCGGTCAGCAGTACACAAACGGCGGTGCATACGCCCCTGGCCCTGTGCGTGATTCTGCCGGACGGTTCGTACAGCAATTTCACAAGCCAAAGCATCGAGACTCTCGCGACCCTGTCCCTGAGTTTGTTCGACCAACTCCGCCCGGCAGTGGATTTACGTCAGTTGCTGGAACAGGCGGGCTGGCAGCATTACTACCTGTATTCGGTGACCATCGAAGGCAATGGTTCGTTGACCCTGCAGGTGGACCACCTGCCCGAGGACGCCGCGCTGTATCTCGACCAGGGCACCCTTAATTTCGTCTCGGGTGAAATTCCAGTCGATGACTGGCCGCGGGACGTGGTGCTCATCATCGTCCGATAAAAAGCAAAACACCCGTTGAAGAACGGGTGTTTTCGAGAGCCACCGGTGGGATACGAACCCACGACCTGACGATTACGAATCGTCTGCTCTGCCAGCTGAGCTACGGTGGCATTTTTACAGCGGGCGGGATTATACAGGAGTTTTTTCAATCCCGCAAGTTTTTGACGGGACGGGTCGTCCAGAAACACGGGAAGGAACCTTTATGTTACGCATTGCCATGCTTTCTTATCACACCTGTCCGCTGGCCACCCTGGGCGGAAAGGATACGGGCGGGATGAACGTCTACGTGCGCGAGTTGACCCGTCAGTTGGGTGGGATGGGTGTCCACGTGGATGTGTTCACGCGTTCGCAGGATGAGCACGTTCCGCACGTCGTCCACCAGTTGGGATACGGCAACCGCGTGGTGCACGCGCCGGCCGGGCCCGAGATTCCGCTGCCGAAACGGGAACTGGCGGGCTACATCCCGCAGTTCGTGCAGGGCATCGAGCAGTTCGCCGCCGAGAAGGACATCCATTACGACGTGATCCACAGCCATTACTGGATGTCGGGCCTGGTGGCGGAGTCGCTTTCGGACGCCTGGGGCGGGACGCCCATCGTCCACATGTTCCACACCCTGGGCGAGATGAAGAACCGCATCGCCCGCTCGGACGAGGAGCGCGAGGGCGGCTACCGCATCGACGGCGAGAAGCGGGTGCTGGCGCGCGCCGACCGCATCATCGCCGCCACCCAGGCCGAGGAGACGCAGCTGCGTTTTCTGTATCGCAACGGGAACCGTCCCGTCTCGATCATCCCGCCGGGGGTGGACGTGTGCCACTTCTACCCGATCCCCTCGGACGAGGCCAAGCAGTTTATCGGCCTGCAACCCGAGGACCGCATGATCCTGTTCGTGGGGCGCATCGAGCCGCTCAAGGGCCTGGACACGTTGATCCGCGCCATGTCCTGCATCCGCTCGTTCGACGCGGAGCGGCCCGTACACCTGGCCATCATCGGCGGCGAGCCTGCGGCCAATCCGCGCGAGATGAGCGCCGAGATGGCGCGCCTGCAAAAGTTGTGCGACGACCTGTGCATGGGCGGCATGGTGGTCTTCCTCGGCAAACGCGGACAGGATACCCTGCCGTATTACTACTCCGCGGCCGAGGTGCTGGTGATGCCTTCGTTGTATGAATCGTTTGGGATGGTGGCCCTGGAAGCGATGGCCTGCGGCACGCCCGTGGTGGCCTCGCAGGTGGGCGGCCTGGCCTACCTGGTGCGGGATGGGGAGACGGGCTTCACCATCCCCGACAATGACCCCGACGCCCTGTGCGAAAAGCTGTCCCTGCTGCTGGGGGATCCCCAACTGCGCTCGACGATGGGACGGCGCGCCGAGCAATACGCCCAGGACTACGCCTGGGAGCGCATCGCCGCCCAGGTCGTGGATGTGTATAAAAGTTTGGCGAAGCAGGGCTTGTGAAAAAAGGACTCCAACGTCTCCTGACGTTGGAGTCCAATGCTTATCGAACAGCGTGAAGGGACTCCTGCATGTGCCGACAGCGTTCGAGCCATAGCACCTCGTACTGCTGTGGGTCGATCACCCGTCCCGCCAGGTCCGCGATGCTGTGGATGCCTTCGGCCAGGCACCAGTCCACGCAGATTTGATAGGCCTCCCAATCCAGTTCCTCGTCTTCCCAATAGACTTCGATCTCCCGCCTGCCCGCCAGGTGGGCCGCAAAGGCGCGCGTGTGTCCATCGGTAAAGACGATGCGCCCGTTCAATTGCTTGACGGGGACCGCTTCGAGGCGGGCAGCGGCCTGCACGACGCCCAGCTTGCCGCGGTTGAGGTACAACTGGCTGGGCTGGATCTGGTCGAGGCGCAGGCGGAAGGTTTCTGGCATGACTACTGGATTTTTCGAACCGCATCCCCCACGCGGATCGCCCCAGGGCGGATGACTTTGGCGTTGATGCCGCGCAGGTTCAGCGCCCTGCCTTCGGGCGAGTTGACGAATTTCATGGCGTCCAGGCCGAAGCGCTCGGAGAATTTCTTGCAGCCCGTGTGCGGCTGGGCCGTGACCTCCACGACCGCCGCGCCGATTTCGATCCGAGTCCCGGGCGGCAGGTTTTCGAGGCCCAGGTCGAAGTCCACGTAGAGTTGATCGCCCGCCAGCGCCCAGCGCTCCCGGCTTTGGGCCAGCAGGGCGATGACGCGCGCGTTCATCAACGTGACCTGGCGGTTGAGGTGCGACTCCGCGCTCTCGCCCGGGGAGCGGCGCCCCTGCCAGCCGTCGCCGGCCAGGCCCCCGTCCAGGTCGAGCTGGCCTTCGGTCAGCGTCTCGCGCGCGTCCACGCTCGGGCGGCGCGCGATCCATTCCAGGCGGCCCGTCTCACGCGGCGATGCGCGGATATGTTCCAGTGCGGCTTGCAATTCCTCAAGTGACAAATGAGGGGATTGGGTCATGAGCTTGGTTCCTTCTACTTATAAGATTGGGTAGTGGCATAAACGAAGTGATAATTTCCGTGGGGCGGGATGGTATCCCGCCAAATCATGGGTACGCGGAATGCCACATCGTGCCCGTAGGGTATTCCGCGCCACATCACTTATTGAATTACCACTACCAAAATCGGGTTGGACAAGGGTTATTTCGCATTCACTGGCTTGACCCCACCGCGGCGTGGCAACTCCACGTATTGCAGGCCGTTCTGAATCAGCATCATGCCGATCTTGGTGGTGACCGAGAGCGCCCAAATGGGAAGGCCAAAGATCAGCAGTTCGCGCGGCAGGAGCAGGGAACCGTCGCCGTTCAGCTCGGTCAGGACGATGCGCTGGGGGACGATGCCATCCAGCACGATGAAGGCGCTGCCTTGCGTGAACAGTTGGAAGATCTCCACCACGGTCCAGATGATGACGACCGCGCCGACCAGGGTCAGCAGCAGGCCCACGATCTTGGAAATGGAAAAACCCGAGTTTTCGTCGTCGTATCCGTTGTAGATTGACATGTTTTCTCCAATTGTTTTTATAGGCCGTCCGGCGTGAATAATTTTAACTCGATATCGTCCGCCGATAAACGCAGCAGGCGCGCAGCCTTGAGGCCAAGCTTTTCCAGCACGCGCATCGAGCCGCCGTTGGACGGGTCGACGATGCCGACGATGCGCCCGATGCCCAGCTGCTCCTTTGCGTAGGCCATCACTGCCGCAGCGGACTCGGAGGCGTAACCTTGCGCCCAGTGTCGTTCCAGGAAGGCGAAGCCGATGTCCACATCCTCCAGCGTATCGCGCTTGACCAGCCCGCAGATGCCAAGCGGCAGGCCATCCGCTTTGCGCTCCACCAGGTACATGCCGAAGCCAAAACGTTCGTAACTGCGCATGACCCTGTCGCGGATGTACCCGCGCGCGTCGTCGGGGGCGCGCACGCCGCGGTCGCCGATGTTGCGGATGAAGGCGGGTTCGTTGAGCAATTCGAGGATGAAATCTGCGTCATCCTCTGATATTGTACGCAGGCGCAGTCGGTCGGTTTCGGGCAGGGTCATGAGGTGGGTCCTATGGCATCTTCAAGGTGATGGCGGTTTGCCCGGCGGCGCTGCCCTGATTGTACAGGCAGGCGACTTCGCCCGACAGGGTCCCGCCCGCGTAGCTGACCACGCCGCTGGCGTTGAATCCGCCGTTGTTGCAGGCGCTGAAGCTGACCGTTTCCGCGGCCCGGTCGGCCACGCCGGCGATGTACCAGGCTTCGTTGGAATCCGATTGGATGCAGTTGATGTGGTCGATGAAGCCCGGGCCGATTGCGGAGAGCTCCGCCGTGCCGTCGGCGCGCACCACCAGGCTGACCTGCTGGGCGGCGGCGCATGAGTACGCGCCCGAATAGCTGACCTTTTGTCCCGCGCCGTTGATCGTGATCGCCTGTCCGGGCGCGGGTGAGGCGGCCGGGGCCGGGCCAGGCGGGGTCGGGCCGTCGACGGTGAAGGTGGTCTTGGCCGTACTGCCCCGCGGGTCGGCGGTGCAGTACAGGCGGTGTTCGCCCGGTTCGCTGAGCGTGAACTCGAAGGTCAGGATGCGCGAGGCGTTCGACCGGGGGATGACCTGGCGGTAGACTTCCGTCGACGGGCCGCCATCCTGTTGTGGCAGGTAGCAGGACAAGGTGCCAGCCGAGGTATGCGGCGGCAAACCCACCGAGGCCGTGAAGGCGCCGTTCCCCAGCGGGGCGACATCCACCGAGTCCACCCGCAGCGGCCCAGGGTCGAGCATGGAATTCGCCAGTTCGCAGCCCAGGCTGATCGAAGCCGCCAGGATCAGGGCAATCCAGGGAGATAGACGGGACTTCATCGCATCCTCCTTTAACAATGGGAAGACTACAGGTCGCGCTTGAGTTGCTCCAACTGTTTCCTGCTTAGGCCATCCAGCAGGCGCAGCGCCCAGGGCTGGCTGCCCAGCCAGCCGATAAGGGCGGCATGAGCGGCCTCGAGTCCCTGTGGTGGGGCGGGCAGGGGTGTGGCGCTCGAAAAATCGACACTGCGCTTCCCGATCTTGAAGGTATACCGATCCGTTTGCGCAGGCTTGTGCCGGTCGCGCAGGAAGGCGCGCAGGGAGTCGCGTTCGCCCTCGGTCAGCCATTGCGGCAGGTCCGAGGTGGCGCGGAAATTGCAGACCAACGCCAAATCCTGAATCATCTGTTTGTGCTCGGCCGCGAGCGAATTTCCGCGCGCGGCAAAATAGGCCACGTCGGGGTCGGGCTGGACGATTGGGGCCAGCCACAGGCGGTGCAGGCAGGTGCGGATGGCGTTCTTTGTGCCGGGCGTGGTTGGGTTGTAGAGCAGCACCGCATCGCGATGGGATTCCCACACGCCCGCCACGTCAGGCCCGATGCGCAGGGCGTCGCACAAACCCAGCGTGGGTAGGATGGGCGCGCCGCAGGTCAGGAAGTAGGCGTCCAGGCCCATGCCTTCGCGCAGCAATTTCAGGCCCTGGCGATAGGCCGCCTCACGCGGCAGGTCCACGTGACGTTTGCCGGGCAGCGCACCCGCATATAGGAAATCCAGCTTGAGATAATCGAAGCCCCACTCGCGCACCTGTTTCATTAGGTCCGCCAGCCAGTCGAGCGCGGCGGGATGGGTGGTGTCCAGCGCATACAGCGGCTCGCCCCAGTTGAAGCCCGCCGAGACGTGACCTCCCTGCCCGTCCTTGAGGAACCAATCGGGATGCTCGCGGAACAGGCGCGAGGATTCCACTGCAATCAGCGGGGCCAGCCACAGTCCCGCCCCGCGCCCCGTGGATTTGATCCTGGCGGCCAGCGCCGACATGTCCGAGGGGAATTTCCCGTTGGCCTGCCAGTCGCCGACGGCGACCTGCCAGCCGTCATCCACTTGCAGGACATCGAAGGGCAGGTCGCCCAGTTCGTCGAAGGTGCGGTTCAGCAGCGACTCGTCGATGGCGGTGTACAGGCTGTACCACGAGCACCACACACGCGGCGCGGATTTCCCCTCCGCGCGGCCCAGGCGTTCGCCCAGCAGGTCGGCGTAATCGGCGAAAACGGAGGATTCCGCGCCACAGGCCAGCATCCACTCGACGGGGCCTGCTTCGCTCCAGCCCTCCAGCCTGTTTCCGTTCAAGCGGACGTGCGTCTCCAGCCCCAGCGCGCCCAGCAGGAGCACCTGCCCATCCTCCAGTTCGACCGCTCCGTACCACGAGCCGTGCGGGGAATTTTCCGCTGCATACACGGGATCGGTCTGCATCGCGTGCATGAGGCGCGGCTGCTGAATCGGCAGGGGAGCGGCCTCGGTCCAGGCGGCCAGCGACCAGGACTGCCAGCCATGCCGCAGGTAGCGCCTGGGCGGCTGGGGCAGGCTGATGCTCACGCGCGCGCCGCCGAGCTGGATATAATCGCGCGTCTCGCGAAGTTCCTCGGCTGAGACGCTCAGGGTCGTATTGGCAAATTCGATGGTTGTATCCATGCGGTCAATTATCCATGCGGGGAGCGTTCTCTGCAAGCGATTCGAAATTCACCACGCAGTTGCCCCCCGATTGTTTGGCGCGGTACATGGCCTTGTCCACCCGCTTGAAGACCTCATTGAAAGGCTCGTTCCCGTTTTGCAGGGTGTAGATGCCGAAACTGGAGGTCAGACGGATGCGCTCCCCCTCTGCCAGAAATTCGAGGCTTTCGATGCCCTTGCGCAGTCGTTCGGCGGCCTGCGCCGTATCGTCGGCGCTGGTGTCGGCCAGGATGACGGCGAATTCATCCCCGCCGATGCGGCCGAAAATGTCGCTGGGACGCAGCAGGTGCGTGCATGTCTGCGCCACCTTGATCAGGGCCTCGTCGCCTGTGGCGTGCCCGTACAGATCGTTGATTTGCTTGAAACGGTCCAGGTCGAACATGAGCATCGAAACGCGATGCTGCCCGGCGCGGCCTGGACGCTGGAATTCCTGCATGGCCAGTTCGGCAAAGCGCTGGCGGTTGAGTGTGCCGGTCAGGTCGTCGTGGGCGGCCGCATGTTCGATCCTGTGGAATAGCTCGGCCCGTTCGGTATTGTCGCGCAGGGTGATGATGCGCCCGATGGGACGGTCCGAGGGATGCTTGATCTCGGAAAAATGCAGTTCATAGGTCAGAACGGGATTTTCACCAATCTGGATCTCGGTCCAGGATTTTCCCTCGCGGTCGAGGTCGTGCATGACCTGGTGCAGCCTGGATTGCAGTTCCTGCAGGTCTTTTCCGATGGCTGCTGCCGTGATCCTGGCCATCCGTTCCGCCGCCGGGTTTAAATCGACGATGCGCTCCTGCCGGTCGAGCACGATGATGCCCTCCTGGATGCTTTCCAGGATGTGGTCGCGGGCAATCGGACGCAGGTCGAACAATTGGAAGCGGAACAGGTCCCAGGCGATGATGCCCGCCGAGATGCTGAAAACGGCGGGCGTGAGATTGTAATATTTGATCGGGGAATAACCGAACACGTAGGCAATGTCGGTCAGGGCCGGCAGGAGCAGGGCTGCCAGCAGCAGCACGGCCTGGCTGCGGTAGATGGCCTGCATCTTGCGAAGTCCGCGCAGCATGACCAGCACCGCCGCCAGGATGAATATGTAGCCGGAGGGCGCATGAACGAAATAGAACCACGGCTGGTAATCGTTCACCAGCACCGGGAAGGGGGCGGAGGTTGAATCGATGCGGGGGACGCCGCGAAACCAATGGTGCAGCGGATCGGTCCAGATCACGAGATTGGTCATCAGCGGGATGCTGGCAAGCAGAAGCCAGTCCCTGGCAGGGCGCACCCAGCCGCGGTACGAAACGACCAGGTACAGCCAGATGACGGGAATGAAGCACAATCCCAGGAATTGCAGGTTGGCAAAGAAGAGTTTGGACGGTAATGAACTGGCGGCGGTTTCGATTACGAATCCAACCACCCATAAGAGAGCGCTTCCTGCGAGTAGAAGAAAGGCTTTTCCTGTGTTGCTGTCTCGGAATTGCCAGGTGGTGATAATCAACCCCGCCAGGATCAGCGCTGCCGGAACGAAAATCCATAAACCAGCAGTGAAGGCCATTACTTTTATTATCACACTTGTCCAGAGAAAAGGAAATAGGTATAATATTGCAACTTCATAAGCTTGGATGGGAACGAGTACGCCCGCCGAACTGCCAGCGAACCCGGGTTGAGTGTGAGCCGGGTCACGGAAGCAGGCTGAAAATCCTCCCGGAGCTTCGAACTGAACCCCTGATTTTTCCAAAGGGAAATAAGTGAGACGGAGACAGGCTCCGTTATCAAACCTGCGGATATGATTGTATCCGACCAAGCGCCCTTCGTTCGATGGGAAGCAGAGTGGTACCGCGTGAGCATGGCTCTCGTCTCTGATGTGAGGCGAGAGTTTTATATTTTTAACGTCATTGCGAGCCTCGCAGTGGCGAAGCAATCCCCCGGAAGGAGAGACTGCTTCGTCGCTCCGCTCCTCGCAGTGACATCCCAATAAAGGAGTATGAATGACCTTCAAACCCGTTTCCCCAAAACTCGACGTGACCTCGATGGAGGAGTCTGTCCTGAAGTTCTGGAAGCAAAACCAGACCTTCAAGAAGACCATCGAGCAGCGCCAGGGCAAACCCGAATACGTTTTTTATGAAGGCCCGCCGACCGCCAATGGCAAACCCGGCGTGCATCACGTGCTGGCGCGCGCCTTCAAGGACATGTTCCCGCGCTACAAGATCATGCGCGGCTATCACGTCTCGCGCCGCGGCGGCTGGGATACGCACGGCCTGCCGGTCGAGATCGAAGTCGAGAAGCAGCTGGGCTTCACCAACAAACAGCAGATCGAAGCCTACGGCATCGACAAGTTCAACGAGCTGTGCAAGAAATCGGTCTTCACCTACATCCAGGATTGGGAACGCCTGACCGACCGCATCGCCTTCTGGGTCGACCTGGAGGATGCCTACGTCACCTACACCAACGACTACATCGAGTCGGTCTGGTGGATCCTGAAAAACTTCTGGGAGAAGGACCTGCTCTTCAAGGGCTACAAGGTGGTGCCGTATTGCCCGCGCTGCGGCACGCCCCTTTCGGACCACGAAGTGGCCCTCGGCTACGACGAAGCCACCGACCCCTCGGTCTTCGTGCGCATGCCCCTGGTCGACAAGCCCGACACCTCGCTGCTGGTGTGGACGACCACCCCGTGGACCCTGCCCGGCAACGTGGCCGTCGTCGCTCATCCCGAGGTGGATTATGTCACCGTCGAACGCGATCACGGCGGCGCAAAGGAACGCCTGATCCTGGCCAAGGCCCTGGTCGAAAAGGTCTTCAAGGGGGAGGAAGTCAAAGTCGTGGAGACCTTCAAAGGCAGGAAACTAAAGGGGCTGAAATATCAGCCGCTGTACACCTTCCTGCCGCCCGACAAGCCCGCCTACTACGTCGTGACCGCCGATTACGTTACCACCGAGGACGGCACGGGCCTGGTCCACACCGCGCCCGCCTTCGGCCAGGAGGACATGGAGACGGGCCGCGAGTACGGCCTGCCCGTGCTGATGACCGTCCAGCCCGACGGGGCCTTCATCCCCGAGGTCACGCCCTGGCGCGGAGTCTTCGTCAAGGACGCCGACCCGCTCATCATCCAGGACTTGCAGGCGCGCGGATTGTTGTTCAAGTCCGAGGCCTATACTCACACCTATCCCTTCTGCTGGCGCTGCAAGACGCCGCTGCTGTACTACGCGCGCGAGTCCTGGTACATCCGCACCAGCGCGCACCGCGACGACCTGGTCAATTTGAACAACCAGATCAACTGGGTGCCCGAGCACATCCGCGAAGGGCGCTTCGGCAATTGGCTCTCCAACAACATCGACTGGGCCTTGAGCCGCGAGCGTTATTGGGGCACGCCGCTGCCCGTTTGGGAGTGCGCGGAATGCAAACATCGCGAGTGTGTCGGCTCGGTGGCGGAGTTGTCCGAAAAAGTCGGCCGCGACCTGTCTGAACTCGACCTGCACCGCCCGCACGTGGACAATGTCCACTGGGCCTGCTCCGAGTGCGGCGGCAAAATGCAGCGCGTCCCCGACCTGATCGACGTGTGGTTCGACTCGGGCTCCATGCCCGTGGCGCAGTGGCACTATCCGTTCGAGAACAAGGAAAAGTTCGAGTCGCAGTTCCCCGCCGATTACATCTGCGAAGCCGTCGACCAGACGCGCGGCTGGTTCTATTCCCTGCACGCCATCAGCACACTGTTGTTCGGCACGCCTTCCTATAAGAACGTCATCTGCCTCGGCCTGATCATGGACGGCGAGGGCTTCAAGATGTCCAAGTCGAAGGGCAATATCATCGCACCCTGGGATGTGCTCTCCGCCCACGGCGCGGACGCCTTCCGCTGGTATCTCTACACCGCCACACCGCCCGGACAGGAACGCCGCTTCTCTTCCGACCTGGTGGGCGAGGTGATCCGCAGCTTCACGCTCACGCTGTGGAATGTGTACTCGTTCTTCGTGACGTATGCCAACCTCGACAAACCCACCCTGACCACCGTGCCCGCGGTCACCAACGAACTCGACCGCTGGCTGCTGTCTGAACTGAATGTGCTCGTCCGTGACGTGACGAACGCGTACGAAACCTACGATGTGCCGAACGCGACGCGCCCCATCGAGAAATTCGTGGAGGTGCTCTCCACCTGGTACGTGCGCCGCTCGCGTCGCCGTTTCTGGAAGAACGAATCGGATTCGGACAAGCAGTCGGCCTATTCCACGCTGTACACCGCGCTGGTGACCGTGGCCAAGCTGCTGGCGCCCGCCATGCCCTTCCTGAGCGAGGAGCTGTACCAGAACCTCGTCCGCTCGGTGGATGAGACCGCGCCCGAGTCGGTGCACCTGGCCGAATGGCCGCAGACCCTGCCCGAGTTCATCGACGAGTCGCTCAACCGCGACATGGCCACCGTGGTGCGCCTGGTTTCGCTCGGTCACGCCGCGCGCCAGAAGGCCAACCGCAAGGTGCGCCAGCCGCTGGCCGAAGCCGCCTTCTCGGTCGGCAGTCCCGCCGAACGCAAGGCGCTCGAAACCCATGCCGACATCCTGGCCGACGAGTTGAACGTCAAACGCGTGCGCGCGCTGGATGCCAGTGGCGAGGCGCTCACGCACGTGGTCAAGCCGCTGCCCAAGCAATTGGGCCAGAAGTATGGCAACAAATTCCCCGCCCTGCAAAAGGCCATCCTGGCCCTGAACGCGGAGGACGTGGCGCGCACCCTGCTATCGGGCCAGCCGCTCCAGGTCAGCGTGGACGGCGTGGAGTACGGCATCCTGCCCGAGGAGGTCGAGGTCAAGGCCAACGCCAGGGAAGGCTTTGCCGTGGCCGAGGAAGGCGCCTACGTGGCGGCCCTCGTCACCGAGCTGACGCCCGAACTGATGCAGGAAGGTCTGGCGCGCGAGTTCGTCCGCCGCGTGCAGGACCTGCGCAAGAGCGCCGACCTGGACGTGGCTGACCGCGTGAACCTGTTCGTCGATGCCAGCGCGGGACTCAAGTCCGCGGTCGAAGCGCACCAGGAGTACATCACCTCCGAGACGCTGACCAATGCCCTGACCTTTGGCCCCGCTCCCGAGAACGCCTCCGTGGTGGAGGATGCCTTCGAGGGTGAGACGGTGAAGGTGGGGTTGGTGAAGAGTTAGTGAGTAGAGAATAGAGAGTAGAGAATAGAGAATAGAGAGTAGTGAAAACGCCCTTGGAGATCTTTGACTTCTCCGAGGGCGTTTGGTTATGGGTGGTTTCGATACGACGGCGGAAAAGCGCCGCCGTCTACTCAACCACCGATTTTTCAAGAAACATGGCGGTTGAGTGGGGCGAGTGATCGTCTCGCCCGTAGACTTGCGCCGGCACACACGCCTGTCCTGATGGGCGGTGCCAGGGAGTGCAGGTGTCGAAACCACCCGTTTTTGCAAGCGGCGTGTTGCTTAAAAATTGACCGGGTGCGGAACTGGTGGCGGGCTGCCGTAATCGCCGCGAACAGGAACTGGTGGAAAAGGAGTTGGCGCTTTATCCGATGGTGTATCTTTCGGCTGCTATTTCTGCAACTGCATGGGAATGGTATCGCGAACTGCATTTGAGTCACGGCGTTGGATTCCTCGATTGCCTGATTGGTGCAGGCGCGTATCATTATGGGTTGACCGTCTGCACACTGAACGACAAACACTTCACCCCATTGAAAGGCTTGAAGGTCGAGCGTCCGTATTGATACGCGGACGTAACAAGATTGAATGGCAAGCCCTCTGAAGCGCTCACGCGAGACTTCGGGGGGCTTTTTGATTCATGCCATCCTGTCGGTGGTTTCGATACGACGGGGGCGATTTTCAAGGGGCTTCCCTCCTCGGCCCTGGAGTCCAAAGTCTCCAGACTTTGGACGGTCAACGGCGGGAGTCGTTGACTCCGCGCTTCCTGTGTAATTTCACGGCGGGTATTGTATAATCTTCACAATCCAGCGCCGGGGGCGCGGCGATCCGCGCCTGGCGTGTGGCTGAAAAAATCCATCCTGTCGAGGGCCTGCATGAAATCATCACAACCGAATCATCTTTGGATCCGCCGCTCGCTCGCATGGGGCGTGCATCTCTTTACCGCCAGCGGGGCGGTGTGGGGCTTCCTGGCGCTGCTGGCCATCTTCCAGGCGCAGTGGCGCGCCGCCATCCTGTGGATGGTGCTGGCCATGCTGGTGGATGGTTTCGACGGCATGCTGGCGCGCTGGGCCGACGTCAAGACCTACGCCAAAGGCATCGACGGCGCCCTGCTCGATAACATCCTCGATTATTTCAACTACGTCATCGTGCCCGCCCTGTTCCTCTACATGGCGCCGAACATGCTGCCCTACGGCTTCACCCTCGCGGGCGCCATCTCCATCCTGTTGACCTCGGCCTACCAGTTCACCCAGTCCGATGCCAAGACCGACGACCACTTTTTCAAGGGCTTTCCGTCCTATTGGAACGTGATGGTCTTGTACATGCTCATTCTCAACACCAACCCCTGGGTCAACCTCGGCTTTTTGGTTTTCTTCAACATCCTGGTCTTCGTGCCCGTCAAGTACATCTACCCCAGCCGCACCAGCTTCCTGCGCAAGCTGACCCTGACTCTCACCTACATCTATTCGGTTTTCGGCATCTGGGGCCTGATGCAATATCCCGACGTGCCCAAGTGGGTGGCCTACGGCTCCTTCCTGTATGTGGCCTATTACATCGTGGTCAGCCTGCTGCCCAAGAAATCCGAATCCGACCTGTTGGTGGCTGGCGATGCGAATTGAGATCGTGGATGCGGCCACGCAGGAACTGTGGGAGGCCTTTCAGCGCCTCACCCCGCAGTTGACCGGGAACAACCCCCCGCCCAGCCTGGACCTGTTGACTGCCCTCGTTAAATCGGAGTCCTCCACGCTCCTGGTCGCCCGCGCCGACGACGGCTCCATCCTGGGCGCGGCCACCGTCACGGTCTACCTGGTGCCGACCGGCGTGCGCGCCATCATCGAAGACGTGATCGTGGACTCGTCCGCGCGCGGGCAGGGCCTCGGCGAGGCATTGGTCGCGCGCTGCCTGGAGATCGCCCGCGGGCAGGGCGCGCCTGCCGTCACGCTCACCTCCAACCCCAAACGCGAGGCCGCCAATCGACTCTATCAGCGCATGGGATTTCTCAAACGCGAGACCAACGCTTACGTGTACAAGTTCTGAAAAACATCCCAAGTCTCCCGCGGCGCTCCACGACGGGCGATCCGAAGGTTGCAATAGATAAAGAGACCGCCTCATCGGCGGTCTCTTTGTTCTTGCGTGGCGCGACTTTGAAGCCGCAACTTACGTGGATGGGATGCTTACGGCAGCACCAGGTTCAGGGCGGTGACGATCAGCACAGCCATTTCCGCGCGGGTGACGGGGGCATCCGGGCAGTAGTTGCTGTTTCCGCAGCCGGCGGTGATGCCTTCGGCGGCCAGTTCCTCGATCCAGGCGGCGGCCCAGTGGTCGCTCGGGACGTCCGCGAAGATCGTGCCCTGGGCGGCCGGCGGAGTGTAGGCCGAACCGTTCTTGAGCAGCAGCAGGAAGACGGCCATCTGGGCGCGGGTGACGGGTGAATCCGGGCAGTACGAGAAGGGTGTCAGGCCGCAGCCGGCGGTGATGTTTTCAGCGTACAGGTCCTCGATCCAGTTCTGCGCCCAATGCCCGACGATGTCGGTGAAGTGGATGGAGGCCGGGACCGGAGGCTGGTAGCTGCTGCCGTGAATGGCGCGCTTGACGTACACGGCGATCTGCGCGCGCGTGATGGGTTCGTTCGGGCAGTAATTCATCGGGTTGTCGGAACAACCGCCGGTGATGCCCGCGTAGTAGATGGCGTTGATGTATGGGGCGGCCCAGAAGTCGTTGGGCACGTCGTCGAAGATCGGGTCGACGCTGATGGTCAGGGTGAAGTTCTGGGTCGCGTCGGTGGTGCCGTTGGCGGCGGTAAAGGTCAACGGGTAGTCGCCGCTCGTGCCGAGGTCGGGCGTGCCGCTCAGGGTGGCGGTGCCGTCGCCGTTATCCACGAAGGTGACGCCGCCCGGCAGTGCGCCTGATTGATTCAGGGCGGGGATCGGGAAGCCGCTGGTCAGAATGGTGAAGGAGCCGGGCACCTGCACCACAAAGGTGATGTGGTCGGGGCTGGTGATGGCGGGCGCTTCGTGGACGGTGTGGTTTTCAGCCGCCGAGGCGCTGCCGCCGAAGTTGCCGTCGCCTTCATAGGTGGCGGTCAGGTTGCGCAGGCCGGGCGTGGTCAGGGTGATGGAGCAGGAGCCGCTGGCCACGGTGCCCACGCAGGAGTCCACGCCGTCGCTGACGGTCACGTTGCCGGTTGGGGTGCCGCTGGCGGGCGCAACGGGCAGCACGCTGAAGTTCACGGTCAGCGAGTCGTTCAGCATGGAGGGATCGGGCGCGTCGGCGGTGATGGTCGTGGTGGTGCTGGCGTTGTTGACCTGGTGGGACACGCTGGCCGAGTTGCTGGTATTGAAGGAACTGTCGCCCGCGTAGGTGGCCGTCAGGGTCTTGTTGCCGAGCGTGGTGAAGGTGATCGTGCAGGAACCCGCCGCCACGGTGTCGGTGCAGCTATTCGTGCCGTCGCTGACGGTCACGTTGCCGGTCGGGGTGCCGATGCCGCCATCGTTGATGGTGACGGTGTAGGCGAAGGTGACGGTCTCACCCACCAGGGACGGATCGGGCGTGTCGGACGTGATGGTCGTGGTGGTGTTGAAGGTAAAGGTGACCGTGTTATCGGTGCTGGTCGAGGCGGCGTTGTCGTTGCCGGCTGCGTCCTGCGCCACGCTTGCATTGACGGAGGCCATGACGGTGCCGCCGGTGGTCATGCCGCTGACGGCCACGTTGAAGGTGGTGCCGTCGTTGGGGGCGATCTCGGTGACGGTGCCGGTGGTCGGGTTGGCCGTGCCGCCTACCGTCACATCGCCGGTGGCGAAGCCGGTGACTGGCTCGTCGAAGACGACCGTGAAGTTGACCGGGCTGCCGTTGGTCGGGTCAGCCTGTCCCGCCGCCTGCTCGACCGTGACGCTTGGGGCGGTGGCATCGTAGGTGACGGTGTTGTCGGTGCTGGTGGAGGCCGTGTTGTCGTTGTTGCCGGCATCCTGGGCCTTGGCCGCGTCGATGGAGGCGGTGACGGTGCCATCGTTGGTCATGCCGCTGACGGCCACGTCGTAGGTGGTGCCGTCGTTGGGGGCGATCTCGGTGACGGTGCCGGTGGTCGGGTTGGCTGTGCCGCCCAGGGTCACATCCCCGGTGGCGAAGCCGGTGACGGGTTCGCTGAAGACCGCGGTGAAGTGGATCGTGCCGCTGTTGGTCGGGTCGGACTGGCCGGCCGCCTGGTCGATGGTGACGGACGGAACGACGGTGTCGTATACCACCGAGTTATCGGTGCTGGTCGAGGCGGCGTTGCCGTTGCCGGCTGCATCCTGGGCCACACCTGCGCCGACGCTGGCGGTGACGGTGCCATCGCTGGTCATGCCGCTGACGGCCACATCGTAGGTAGTGCCGTCGTTGGGGGCGATCTCAGTCACGGTGCCGGTGGTCGGGTTGGCCCCGCCGCCCAGGGTCACATCGCCGGTGGCAAAGCCGCTGACGGGTTCGCTAAAGACCACCGTGAAGTGGATCGGGCTGGCGCCGGTTGGGTCGGACTGTCCCGCCGCCTGCTCAACCGTGACGGATGGGGCGGTGCCGTCATAGGTGACGGTGTTGTCGGTGCTGGTCGAGGTGGCGTTGCCGTTGCCGGCTGCGTCCTGGGCCTGACTTGCATTGACGGAGGCGGTGACGGTTCCGTCGTTGGTCATGCCGCTGACCGCCACGTTGAAGGTGGTGCCGTCGTTGGGGGCGATCTCGGTGACGGTGCCGGTGGTCGGGTTGGCCGTGCCGCCTACCGTCACATCGCCGGTGGCGAAGCCGGTGACCGGCTCGTCGAAGACAACCGTGAAGTTGACCGGGCTGCCGTTGGTCGGGTCAGCCTGTCCCGCCGCCTGCTCGACCGTGACGCTCGGGGCGGTGGCATCGTAGGTGACGGTGTTGTCGGTGCTGGTGGAGGCCGTGTTGTCGTTGTTGCCGGCATCCTGGGCCTTGGCCGCGTCGATGGAGGCGGTGACGGTGCCATCGTTGGTCATGCCGC
>JBMOMS010000014.1:0-13879 GCA_049324895.1 Chloroflexota bacterium | reverse complement strand
TGCCGCCCAGGGTCACATCCCCGGTGGCGAAGCCGGTGACGGGTTCGCTGAAGACCGCGGTGAAGTGGATCGTGCCGCTGTTGGTCGGGTCGGACTGGCCGGCCGCCTGGTCGATGGTGACGGACGGGGGAACGGCGTCGTAGGTGACCGTGTTGTCGCCGCTGGTGGAAGCGGTATTGTTGTTGCCCGCCATATCCTGGGCCACACCTGCGCCGACGCTGGCGGTGACGGTGCCATCGTTGGCCATGCCGCTGACGGCCACGTTGTAGGTGGTGCCGTCGTTGGGCGCGATCTCAGTCACGGTGCCGGTGGTCGGGTTGGCCGTGCCGCCCAGGGTCACGTCGCCGTCGCTGAAGCCCGTAACGGGTTCATTGAATACGACCGTGAAGTTGATTGGGCTGGCGCCGGTCGGGTCGGACTGTCCCGCCGCCTGATTGATGGTGACGGTGGGCGGCGTGCGGTCAATGGTATAGACCTGGCCCGTGTAGGAAAGGTTGGTCACATCGTGTGTCAGGCCGGTATCGTTGGCCAAATTCAGACCCAGGGTGCCGTCGCCGCTGCCGGTATTGGCCGTGATATTCCAGGTGGTGGAGGGAGGCCCGCTGGTTTCGGTGACGCTGGTGATGGAGGCTCCGCTGACGCCGCCGGCCTGTACCAGGCTGAAGTTGCCGGCTGTCAAGCTATCGACTGCGTCGGCAAAGACGATCTGCCAGGTGACGGTGGCGTTGCTGGTGGGGTTGCCGCTTTGGCGGGTGAGGGAGACCACGCTGGTATCGGGACGGTCGACCGGCGTAATGGTCGCGTCGCTGGAGCCGCCCACGGCGGTATCATCCGTCAGGGCGCTGGAGCCGTTGGTGGCGCTGACCGTGCCCTGGGTCGAGAGTTGCGTGGTGCCCAGCGGCAGGGAGGGGCCGTTGACCGTGGCCTGGAACTTGATGGTCACGCTCTTGCCGGCCGGCAAGGTGCCGACGACCACATTGACGATGCCGCCCGCCTGGGTGGGCGCAAACAGGGCCTTGCTGCTGCCGCCTTCGGAGGGGGTTGCCGCGCGGATCGCGGAAGCCAGGGAGGCATTGTCCGCATCCGGGCTGGAAGCCAGGCTCGGGCCGGAGTCCGGCAGAACCTTGGCGGTCGGCTGGTTGCAGGAACCGTTGAAATATCCGCCGGGCGATTGGGTGGCCGCAGTAACGACACCCGTGTTGGGGCGACCTGTGATATAGGCTTGCACGGCGGCTGTGTCGGCGCTGGTGCCGCCATAGCCCGGCAGGAGTACCTGTGCGCTAAAGCGCTGGCGGATTCGGGTGTCGGTGCCGGAGAAGCCGCCGCCGGCCAGGGTATTGTTCTGCATGTCCCAGCACACGATGGTGCCCGTGTTGCCGGAGGTGGTGGAGGAGTTCAAATGCACCGCGTTGGTATTCAGGCCGCCCGGACTGCTGACGGTATTGTTCAGCACGCGCACGTCGGTGCGAGCACCGGTGGAAACCGTGCCGCCCTGGTCGCCGATCACGTAGATGGCGGCGGTGCCGTTGTCGCCTGTGATGTTGTTGCCATTGATCTCGACCGTCACCTGCGAGACCAGGCCGCCGTTGGTGACCTGGATGCTGCCGCCAAAGTTGTTGTTGGCGTTGCTGATGATGTTGTTGCGGATGAAGCCGTCGATGGTGGCGCCGGAGGTGGCAGGCTTGAGCAGGTTGACGTTGACAGCCTGGACGTTGGCGCTGCTGATGGTATTGTTGGCGATGTCGAAGTCCAGGCGTCCGTTCCAGCCCGCGCCGCCGCCGGGCGAGAGGGTGATGCCGCCCGCCAGGGCCGTGTTGCCAGGCTGGGTAAAGGAGTTGGGGGACGATGAGCCAACCAGCAGGTTCAGGTTGGACGAATTTTCCATGATGACCTGGATGAAATCGCCGTCGCTGTTCTGGAAGGTGTTGCCCTGGATGGACACCGTCCCGACCGTGGTGTTGTAGCCCTGGTAGCGGATGGCGTCGTTGTCGCCGTCATGCCCGTTGAAGGTGTTGCCGCTCAGGGTGAACGAGGTCAATGTGGTGGTGCCGGTCTGGTAGACGATGACCTGGTCATCGATGGCGTTGGTGATGGTGCTGTTGGTGAAGGAACTGGTGCCGCCCAGGTTGGTGAAGTTGAGCGCGGCCTCGTCCGGGCTGAGCGTGTTGCCGATATTGGTCAGGCTGCTGTTGCTCATCGTGAAGCCGCTGGCGCCGCTGCCGAGCACGCCATTGTCGCCAACGCCGGTCAGGTTCATGTAGCTGAACGAGGTGCTGCTGGTGTTGGTCAGCGAGATGGCGCTGCCGGTAATGTTCTGCAGGGTGCCGCCGCTGCCCGCCGAACCAGTGCCCGTGACGGTAAAGCTGCCGCTGGTGTTGGTCAGCGCGATGCCGCTGGCGGCGCCGTTGGCGCTGATCGACGTGAACGACAGGCTGCCGCTAACATCCGACAATTGGACAGCCGTGCCGGTGCTGGTGTTGACCAGGACTTCGCTGACATTCACCCCGCTGATGCTGCCGGCCGGGTCATTGATGCCCGTGCTGGTGGTCGAGTTGATGCGCAGGCCCCGCACGGTGACACTGCTGTTCAGCGTGACCGTGCCGCCCAGGTTGGCAAAGGTGCCGTTCCCGCTGTTCGTGGCCGGGAAGGCTGGGCTGCTGCTGGGCGGGGTCAGCCCGGTGATGGTCGAAAGACTGGCGGTCGCATCCTGGCCGATCAACTTCTGTCCGCTCAAGAGCGTAATGGCGCCGGTGTATTGGGTGGCGCTTTCGTAAATGAAGATGTTGTCGTTGGCGGCCGGGTTGTTGCCTGTGCCGTTATTAAACGAGTTAAAAGCCGCCAGCGTGCTGAACGGGTTGGAGAGACGTCCGCAGCCGGCAACTGTACAGGAAGCTGCGTTGTTATCGATGAACCAAACCATGCCGCTGATGTTGATCGACACCGTGGCGGTACGGTTCGAGGCGGCGCTGGTGGCATTCGGGTTGTCGGACAGGGTATAGGTGAAGGTGTCCACGCCCGTATAACCAGCCGGCGGGTCGTAGGTGAATTGACCCTTGCCTGCGCCGCTGGTGGTCATGCTTACAGTTCCACCCTGGGCGCTGACCGCATCGTATGCCGTAATGGTGGCGGTGTGATTCAAGCCCTGGTGATCGTTCGACATGACGTTGTAGGAAATCAACGCGGAATTGACCGAGACGTTGCCCACCACGATCTCGGGATAGGTGTCATCGACCGCCACCGGGGAGGACGAAAGCGACGCAGGCACGAAGGTGGTGTTGGCGTCCGGGTTGTCGTCGAATTCGACGCCGGTCGCATCGGTGCTGCCGCTGTTGTTGATGACCACGGTGTACTCGATGGTCTCACCGGGATCGGCCTTGCCGTCGCCGTCGTCGCCGATGATGGCGTCGGTCATGCTGGCCGAGAGCGCCACTGCGGCGCGGGCGATGGCGTAGGTGCCCAGCGCTGCAATCAGGGCCAGCACCAGGGCCAGCGTCAATTGCCTGGCGGCCTGCGCAAATCGCGCAAAGGAAGTGCTGTGATTGGGATGACCCGCAAGTTTCATTATTTACTCCTGGATAAACAAAAAAAGAACAATGGGGAATGGTGCTGCTGTTGAAAGTCCGCCGGGAGATGGACTGGCTTTCTCCCGGCGGAGATGGAATCTCAAGTGCGCGGAGGGAAGATGCCCTGCATCGCGATGCAGAAATTGAACGTCAGATACGGCTGCATGTTGTTATGCGGCTGGTCGCCGCCTGCCGGGGCAAGCGCGGCAGGGTTCAATGTGGTCAGGTTGGAACCGGTCACGCTTTGGTAGATATTGGCGCGTCCCAGCGCCATCGTCGGGCTGGGGCCGGAGTTATCGCCCGGGTCCTGGGTGTCGGCGCGCAGGGCGTGGGCATGGGCAGGGATTTCGGACTCCAGCAGGCTGACGGTTTCGGAGCCACCCTCCTGGCCCAGGACATACAGGGAAAGGCCCGGCCCCTGGCCCGGCTGCATGGGCACCCGGCCTTGCAGGTCGGGCAGCCCGAAGGTGCTTTTCCCGTTCCCGCCGTATGTGGTGCCGAGCAGCGAGAACAGGGCCGTGTTTTGTGAGATGGGCAGCAATTGGCCATCGCAAAAGGCCCAACCTTTGGGCGGAAAATTGAAACCAAAGATACGAATTTCTGCAACAAATGGGTCACTCATGGGAACCTCCTAGCTTGGGGATGGGTAAATCCCGTACAAAGAAATGATAAAGTTGATGCACAGGAAGGGCTGCATGTTCTCGTGCGGCTGGCTGCCGCCCACCGGGGAAATGGCATTGGCGGCCAGGTTGCCGTCGGTGCTGGCTTCCACGTAGGCGCTGACCGTGGGGGATTGGGCCAGCAGTTTTCCCGATGTGTTATTGTCGCTGCCGGCGCTGGTGGAGGCCAGCAGGGGATGGCCGTGGGATGGAATTTGGGAGGTGGTCAACGTGACCTGCTCCACACCGGCCATATCCCCGATGACATAGCTGTTGCCCTGGTGGACGGGAATGCGCCCGCGCAGGTCCGGCAGGGCAAAGTTTTCCTGCCCATCGCCGCCATAGGTTGTGCCAATTAATTGGAATAAGGTTTCGTTTTCCGAGATGGATAAGAGTGATCCATCACAGAATAACCAGCCCGCCGGAGCAAAATTGCCGCCGAACATTCTGATTTCACCTACGTAGGGGGTTCCCATTCTATTCTCCTTAATTCTGGCTGGGGAAAATGCCCTGCAGCGCGATAACGAAATTAAGCACCAGGTAGGGCTGCATGTTGTTGTGCGGCTGACTGCCCCCGACGTTTGTCACCGTATCCGGGACCAGGGTGGTCAGGTTGCTGGGGTTGGCGTACATGTTCGGCGCGCCGGCCAGAATGGCAATGGTGGGCGAGACCGAGTTGTAGGTTTGATTGGAGGCGACCACCTGGTGGATGTGGGTGGGCATCTCGGCAATCGAGAGCGTATGCGCCGTCTCACCGCCGCGTTCGCCCTGCGTATGCCCACTGCCTATGTGGATGGGAATGCGCCCGCGCAGGTCAGGCAGGCCAAAGTTGACTCTTCCGTCGCCGCCGTAGGTGGTGCCCAGCAGCGAAAAGAGACCCTGGTTCTGGTTGATGGGCAGCAACTGCCCATTGCACAAGGCCCAGCCTTTTGGGGCAAAATTGAACGCTGTGATTTTGATCTCGCCCAGGAATGGTTCCGACATGCGATACTCCTTTTTAAGATTGGATGATGTGATTGAAAACGGCCTCGTACTCGAAACCGTCAGCCGTCTGTGCAACGGGCACCAGGAAGATTCCAAACTCCCCGATCTGCCCGTGTTTCAACTGGTAAATTCCCTGGGGTATGAAGCGGTGCAGGGGGCCGCGAAAAAAGATGGAAAAGGCCTCGTTGCGTTCGTTCCTGGTATGCTCGACCAGTTTGGTCAGGGTCAGCGGGAACGGGCCGGGTGGCAGGTCGCAGACCTCGAAGGTCGCGCCGATCTGTTCGGCCAGCAGGTCTTGGGTGAGGTGGATCAAGGCGTGCGCTCCTGTGGGGTGGGGGATCATTGAGTGGACTCCGGCGCCCAGACCATTTCATGGTAAATGCTGTTGACTTCACGGGTCTTGACGAAACCCAGGCGGGCATACAGGCGCATGGCGGGATTAAAAAATTCGACCCGCAGCACCAGCGGCAGGCCGGCCTGGCGGGCTTCCTCTTGCAGGTTGGCGAGGATGGCGGTTCCGATTCCCAGGGAGCGGAACTCCGTCAACAGCGCGATGTCGATAATCAGATGTTGGGCGGCAGAGCGATCCATGATCAACCGCCCAACCCGTTCGCCGCCGCGCAGGATGATCGAATATTCCGCGGCGGGATAATGGGTTCGGTAATGGCGGGACTGGGCCTCGAATTGCATGTTCAGGAAGGCGGCTTTTTGCTCATCTGTCCAGTCGACCAGCGTCATTTCCTCCGCGCGGGTGCCGGCATACACTTGGAACATAAATGTCTCGTCTCCGGCCTGGGCGGGAACGAGGGAATACACGGCTGTGCTGGGAATAAAATTCATCAATGATTACTTTCTGTAACTAGATGTACACGATTAATATTGTCGTAATTCGATTTTCATATTATACTCATCTATACGGAAAAAGCAACAGCAATTTTTATCCAACTTAAGTCATCCTTGGAGGCCGCTCGTTCTGCGGGCGGCCGTCTGGATGCCAAATGATTTTTTTTTCATTCTTTTGGAGGCTCGCATGAATCGTCGTGATTTTCTCAAGCTGGGCGGATTGGCTTCCGCCGCATTGGTTGTTCCCGCCTTGAAATTGGGCGCATTGGTCCTGACCGCGGCGCAGGCCGAGTATCGCGGGCGGGTCTATCGCGGGACGGTGGATGGGGAGATCCATGTCTCGGAAGACCAGGGGCAGACCTTCCGCCGTCAATTCGGCTTTGGCCCGCGCTATTCCATCTCGAAGCTGTTCACCGGCTTCGATGGCCGCCTGTACGCGCAGATGGAGTACCAGGATCGGAGCTTCTTCCTGTCGCTGGCTGAAGATGGAAGTCACTGGCGCCTGGGATAAGAGTCTGTCGTAGCGACTCCAGACGTTTGCCGTACAGACGCCTCGAGCCGCATGGATAAAATCAGCCCGCAGCTGCCTGCGGGCTTTTTCGATTCTCTTAGAGGGGTTCCAGATATTGTTCGCTGGCGTTTTCCAAATCGGCGTAGACGCCGCGGTATTTTTCGGGCAGCAGGGCCGCCAGCTTGTACATCATTTCATCGGCGATCTTCTGGCGCAGTTCGCCGTTCAGGCGTTGGCCGCGGGTGTCGACCCGAAACGGCTGGCCCACGCGGATGAAGAAATCGGTGCGCCTGAACCGCTTGAGATTTTTCAGGAAATTTTCCCCGCCCCAATTGACCACTGGAATGAGGGGCGCTTTGCTGTGCAGGGCCAGGGTGACGACGCCGGGCTGGGCCTTGATCATGGCTCCGGTGCGGTTGCGCGTGCCCTCGGGGGCGATGCCCAGGATGTAGCCTTTTTCCAGCGCATCCAGTGATTTGCGCATGGCGGCCATGTCCGCCTCGCCGCGGTGGATGGGGATGATCTTCCATTGGTCGAAGACGAAATGCAGGAACCAGCCGTCCCAGGTTTCGACCTTGGCAATGCCGGTCACGGGACGCGGCAGCAGTTCTGTGAAGAGCAGCGGCACCTCGACCGAGCCGGTGTGATTGGAGTAGGCGATGAGCGGGCCTGTGGGCGGGATCTTGCGCAGCTCCGTTTTGTCGACGCGGCACATGGCCTCCAGCCCCAGGCGGGTGACTGCGCCGAGGAAGGGTCCGAGCGGTCCCATGTTTTATTCCGCCGCAGAGATAAAGTCGAGGGCGGCCGGGATCAGTTCCACGGTCAGCTCCTGTCCCTCGCGGCAAAGCGTCTCGCCGTCGCAGTGGGCGGGCAGGACGCCCTTCACCGCCTTGATCGTGATCTGTCGGGTATGCTCCATGCGAATCTCGGGCTGGCCCTCCTGGGTGCCTTTCAGGAAATAGGGCACCAGGCCGAAGATGCGCAAGCGCCCCGCCTCCGATGCGATGCACAAGTCAAACTGTCCATCCGTGGGGTTGCCCTGGGGGGCCATGTAAAATCCGCCGCCCATGCGTTTTCCGTTCATGATCGAGATCATCAGGGAGGGCTGAATGATGCTCTTTCCATTATAGGTCATCTCGACGGTGGGCGCTTTGTAGTAAAGGAACACGGTTTGCAGCACGGCGATGAGATAGGCCAGCAGGCCGCGCGCCCAGCGCACCTCGATGGCGACGAAACCGACGGCGGCATCGAAACCGATCCCCACGCCATTGATGAAGTAGCGGCCATCGGGATATTCCCCGCCGGTAACGCGGCCCACGTCGATGCGGCGGCGCTGGTTTGCCGCCAGGGCGCGGACAGCCTCGGCCAGTTCTGCCGGCACGCCCATGCCGTAGGCGGCGTCGTTGCCCGTGCCGACCGGCAGGATGCTCATGGCGGTATGGTTGAAGCCGGCCGCGCGGGCGCGCATCAGGCCATTGGCGGCTTCGTTGGCGGTGCCGTCCCCACTGGCGGTGACGAGCACATCGTACTTCCCTGCGCGGGCGGCCTGCTCGGCCAGGTCAGCGGCGTGCCAGGGTCCCGTGGTGCGCACCAGGTCGAACTCCAGGTTGTGCTGGCGCATCAGGGATTCGATCTGCGGCACCATCTTTTCGGCGTAGCCGCGTCCCGAAGTGGGATTGACAATGATCAGGTATTTCACGTGGTTCTCCCGGGATGGAATGGGGGGAGTGTATCATATTTTTTTCCCCTTTCGCCGGCGCGGAGTGGTGGGCCGATGGTTTTACGCTGTCCCCTGTTGAACGGAAGGACGCCGCCCTCCGCACCCCCTGCGAATCTCGCAATGCGGAGGGCGACGTCCAGCGGGGGGTTACTTTTCCATGCGCGGGGTGTGGCGGTAGTCGGCGCGATGGCCGGTGAAAACCTGGGTGAGCCAGTCGTTCAACTCATCCACGGCAAAACTCTCCTCGTCGCCCAGGACGGTCTGGAGGCTGTCAAGTTCATCGATCAGCGCCTGCATCTCGGCGCGGAAGGCGTCGAACTTGTCGGGGGTGGGGCCTTCGTGCAAAGCCTCGCGCGCGCGCTGCGTCTCGTCCAGGGCTTGCATGGCGTTGCGGATGTTCTCGGTCATCAGATCCCAGTCTGTCATGGCAGGCTCCTCTCTGGAACTGAATCGTTCCACATTCACAATAGCACGTTAGGGCCTGGATTTCAAGTAGTCTTCAGGAGTGTCGAGGTCGGCCAGCACGCTGTCGTCCTGCGCGTCGACATAGTGAATTGCGTCGGCATGACGGTTGAGAAAATCGCGCATGGTCAGTGGAGCCGGCAGGCACAGGAGTTCCTGCCAGAGCGCGCGTTCCACCAGCCAGGGATGCCCGCGGCGCTGTTGGTAGCTCGGGACGATCAGGCCCGCGCCCGCGCGCTGATGACTTTCCAGCAGGGCCAGGATGGTGCGCGGCTGGACCTGCGGCTGGTCGCCCAGGGCGATGAAGGCGGCGCCGGCCTCGGGATGAGCCTGCGCCAGGCCGGCCTGGATGGAGCTGAGCATCCCACCCGTGAGGTGGTGCGCGTTGAAGACCGTCCGCGCCGAATCCCCGACCAAGGTTTCCACCGCTTCCCGCGCCCCGCCGGTGACGACCAGCACCTCGTCCACGCCCGCAGAACGGAAGGCGGAGATCACGGTTTGCAGGACAGTGCTCCCGCCCCAGGGCAGCAGCATCTTGGGCTGGCCCATGCGTTTCGACTGCCCCGCGGCCAGGATGACGGCGGTGATCATGGCCGCCCCGCAATGGGTGGGTTACAGGCTTTCATCTTCGTTCAGCTTCCGATATTGTTCGGGGGTGTCCACGTCGAGCAGCAGGCGCTCGTCGTGCCAGGGCAGGTAGGCAGGCGGATATTTATGGAAGAGGCCGCGCCCGCCCACGTCGCCGCGGAGTTCGAGCAGGTCGGGGAAGGCGACTCGGTCGAACAGCACGGGATTGGCGCGGGCGTCCCGCACCAGCGGCGCGAGCGCGGGCGGCAGGTCGAGGCGGTGACGTTCGACCAGGGCCTGCAAAATGGGCGCGTTCACCTGCGGCTGGTCGGCCAGCAGGAAGATGGCGGCGCCAACCTCTGCCCCAGACAGGATGGAGGGGGCCAGACTCTTCACCGCGGCGCGGATGGAACCGGCCTGGCCCTCCTGCCATGCCTCGTTGCGCACCAACCGCACAGGCAGGCCATGCAGGGCGGCTTCGATTTCTTCGGCGCGGCTGCCTGTGACGACCAGCACGGGGTCGAGGCCGGCTGTCAGGGCGGTTTGAGCGATGGCGCGCACGAAGGGCATCCCATGCCAGTCAAGCAACTGTTTGGGCCGGCCGAAGCGGGTCGAGGCGCCCGCGGCGAGGATCACCCCCGCGACGCGCTCGAAAGTTTGGAATGCGGCTGTGTGCAATGAGCCAACCAAGATCGAATCGAAGGCGGGCAGCAGGAGCTGCGCCAGGCGTCCGCCCTGGGATTGCAGCGCGGGCGATTCGGCCTGGGTGAGCAGGACCACGCGGCGCGCGGCGCGCGGGATGTTCTTCAGTCCGCCCTGGGGATGCGCCAGTACGTGCGCGAGGGCTTCGACCGTGATCTCTCTGCCCGGGGGCAGTCCGCTGAGTTCGGAGAAAATGTGCGGGCGGTGGACGAAATCCTCATCGAGCGCTTGACCGAGTCCCGTCAGCCCGGCCACGACGATGACCAGGTCCGCGCAGGCTGGGATGGGCGGTTCGTGCGCGGCGGGCGCCTTGAGCGGAAGCCGGCGCGAGCCGTCGGCTTCGATCAGCAGCGGGCAGTCGCGGGCGTGGCAGGTCGCGCGCAACTGCTCCACCAGGTCGGGGGCCAGGGGACGGGTGCGGTCGCCATCGAGCGGCCCGGTTACCAGGGTCAGGCCGTCTGCGGGCAGGGTGTCCAGGTCATGGGTGGATTTGGCGATGAGATGCCGGTCGGCCAGGGGAATCTGCCACACTCCAAGATGGGAGGTGGCGGTGAGAATGATGGATGATTGACGATTGACGATTGACGATTGACGATTAACGGTTGGCGATTGGAGTTGACGGGCGAGTTGGAAGAGGGCGGTGGTTTTGCCGCCTGCGCCGACCAGGGCAATAACAAAATGCCCCGCGCCGGCCCGGCTTTCAGCGACAGGGACAAGCCGCAGGGCGCGGAGCAGGTTCATGCGCAGGGGCTATTCCACGCGGCTGTACAGCACGCGGATGCGGTTGCCGACCAGCAGGGGCACGCCTTTTTCCAGCCAGCGCTGGAAGTGCGGGGTGCTGCGATGGGCTTCGAGGGCGGGCATGTCCCGGTACGCTTCGTAGAGCAGGAAGCGTTGGGGCGACTCGATCTGCTGAAGCAGGTCAAACTGTTCCACGCCGGGTTCGGTGCGGCTGGCCTGCACGTTGGGCAGGGCCTCGGCCAGGAACTCTTCCAATTTGTCGGGCTGGACTTCGAGGTGAACGACCTGGATGATGGACACGATGCTCCTTTCGCCTTGCGGGAAACCCGCAAGGCGATGGCGCGGCGCGGTGGATTACTGGAAGGCCTGGGTGCCGATCAGCCCGGCGAAGAAGACGAAGTAGGCGATGACGCAGCAGATGCCCACCACGGCCAGGCCGACGCCGATCCAGCCCATGATGATGCCTGCGGTGGCCATGCCGTCGCCCGAATGAGTGGGCGGGAAGCCGCGGGTTTCCTTGCGGGCCATGTTGCCGGTGATGATGGCAATGATCGAGCCGAGGGTGGGGAAGAGGGTAAAGCCGAGCACGCCGGCAATCATGCTGATGAGGGCCAGGGTGCTGGTGGGCAGGGTGGCGGGCGGGTAGCCGCCGGATTGCGGATAATCGTTCATGGTTGTCTCCTGATAAGAGTGTGGTTTGGAACAAGTATACCCTGTGAAACTCGCAGTCTCCAGGCTTCAGAAGCGGGAGGCCGGGACTGTCTCAAAGTCAGGGAGCACTTTTGGGTATTCGGGGACACGGACAGCACCGCTGTGATTTTAAGAAGACTTTGCGCGGGACGCAGGATCGACAGGCAGGAGCAGGTGAAAAGTGCTGCCAGGGAAGTTGACCTCGTCGCAGCCGGGGCTTTCGACCCAGGCCCGTCCGCTGTGGGCGCGCGCCACGCCGCGTACGATGGCCAGTCCCAGGCCGGGACCGCCGCCCTTGAAACTGGTGCGTCCCGAGGAGTGGATCTTGGCTTCGCCCACCTGGTAGAACTTTTCGAAGACCAGTTCGTGATGTTCGGGGTCCAGGCCGATGCCCGTATCGCGGACGCTGACCTGGGCGGCGGGGGAACCGTCTGCCAGGGCGGCGGGGCGTGAGGTAACCGTCACGGTGCCGCCGTTGGGAGTGTATTTGATGGCATTGACGATCAGGTGCAACAGGGCTTTTTGGACCAGGACCGGGTCGCCGTTGACAATGGGGGTGGCCGGGTCCAGGTCGATGGTCAGGGTGATGTTGCGTTCGGCGGCGGCGGCAGAGAAGCTCGCGGCGGCGTCCTGAACCAGGCGTTTGAGCAGGATGGGGGCGGGATTCAGCTTGAGCGTTTCGCCGTCGATGCGCGAGACATCCAGCATGGTGTCGACGATTTCGCGCATGCGCTCCACGCCCTTGCGGATGCCTTCGAGCACCTCGTCCTGCGCGGCCGGGGACTGGTTGGGGCGGGCGCGCAGCAGGTCAACGTAGCCCTTGACCACGGTCAGCGGGGTGCGCAGTTCGTGGGCGGCCACCTGGATGAATTCCAGCTTGTTGCGGTCGAGTTGGCGCAGCACCTGGTTGGTGGCCTCCAGGTGCTGGATGGCGACCTGGTCGTTCTCACGCATGCGATTGAAGGCGGCGCGGATGATGTCGAGCGCCATGACCGGGCTGGAGCGCAGCATGGTCTCGAAATCCTGCTTGTTCATTTCGAGCACGGTGCAATCGCTGGCGGCGCGGACGGTGGCGGAGCGCGGGGCGTTCTGCACCAGGGACATTTCACCGATCAGGTCGCCGCGCCCGGCCACACGCAGCACGCTCTCTCCCGCCTGCGGGCTGATGGTCTTGCTGATGACGGCGCTGCCCCGCGCCAGGATGTAGAAGACCTCCTCGTATGCGCCCTCGCGGCACAGGACCTGCCCGGCCGGGTAGACGCTCACCCGGGTGAGCGCCGCCATTTGGCGCAACTCGGCTTCGGGCAGGCCTTCGAAAGCCTGGTTCAACAGGGCGATTTTGTCGATGTCCTGGGGATAATCCATGCATCGAGTATACCCGGTGGGTGGGAGTGAAATATTGCTCTTCGATGATAAATTCGCCTGGAAAAGTCAAAAAGGCGGCCTGCGGCGGGCAGGGTGGGGGAGTTTTCGGCTATAATGTTTTTGCTCGGTCATCTTCAATTGTGTTTTTTCGATCCCGTCTGCATGACCGAACCAAAAGACTACAGTTGTTGTTTCTGCATGTGCAAGGTTGCGCTTTGTATTCCAGGGAAATCGGTCCCATGACTTCCTAAAGATGATGTTGCCATGCCAAATGTAGATTCCCTCCAAAAATATCCGCTCTTCGAAGGCCTTTCAGAGGATGACTTGGCGCGCCTGATACGGCACATCCATAAGCGCGCTTTTGCCAGGGGGGCGTACCTGTTTTACCCCGGCTCGCCCAGCACAAACACTTATCTCGTGGAAAGCGGGTTGGTGCGTTTGTTTTTTACCAATGCGCGTGGGGAGGAGTTCCTGATCAACCTGGTTCAGCATCCCCAGGTCTTTGGCCTGCCGGTGCCCCAGCCGGAAGATACCCGCTTGATGGGCGCGGCAGTATCCCAGGATGCAGTCATCTTATCGGTGGCAAGTGGCTGCCTGATGGAGGCCATGCAAAGCATGCCCTTGTTGGCCCGCAACCTCTACCGCGAAGCCAGCGCCAGCGCGCGCATGGTGCTTATGTATAATCGCGCCCTGGTGACTCTGGATTTGAGTGCCCGTCTGGCCGCCTTGCTCTTGCACATTGCCAGGTCGTCGCAGAGTGCGGTTGTGTTGGACATGCCCATCAACCAATCCCACCTTGCCAGTTGGTTGGGTGCCAGCCGTGGACGGCTAAACCAGGCTCTCATGGATTTCCAGAAGCAGGGCTTCATTCGATTGGAAGATAAGCACATCCGGTTATTGGATCAGGCTGCGCTGGAACATCTGGCGCAGGACGGCGGTTGAGCGCCCACTGTAACAAACGTGACAGCATTGCTGTAACAAAGGGAACAACAAAAAAAAATAAAAGTGTGAAAATGGAAGCCTATCCAGGCTTCCATTTTTATTTAAGGAACACGCCATGTCCCAATCTTCC
>JBMOMS010000013.1:0-31673 GCA_049324895.1 Chloroflexota bacterium | reverse complement strand
CGCTTGAAATTACCCGTCACCTTCGCCATCAGCAATTGCGCAGAGCGTCGATCCAGGCCAGCCACCTTCCCGATAAAATCTGCGGCGGCCGCGCCTTTCAAGATTTTCACCTGTTTTCCGCGCCAGGCAAGAAAGACTTTGCCATCCTGGCTGGCGCGGTAGGTAAAAACATCTTCTACAAACAGGTTTCGCTTGTCTTCCACGCGCATGGAAAGATCACAGGCTTTCCAAAACCTGGATCGCCTTCTGGATGCGCGCCAGGCACTTGTCCCTGCCGATGATTTCCATGCTCTCGAACAGCGGCGGGCTGACCTTTTGCCCCGTCGTGGCTACGCGCAAAATACCAAAGACCTGATTCGGGTTGAGGCCCGACTCCTCCACATAGGCGCGCATGGGCGGCTCAGCCTCGGCGTGACTGAAGCCGGGCAGCACCGACAGGATCTGATACGACCTGCGCGCAATCTCCGCGGACTGTTTCGCATCCAGGCCCTTGGCGATCAAGTCCTCGGGAACGGGCGTGACCTCCTCCTTGAAGAAGAAGGCCGCAAAATCGAGACAGTCACCCAGGGTGACCAGGCGCTCGCGGATGAGCGGCACGATCTTCAGCAGGGTGGCGTCGTCCACGGGCAGGCCCTCGCGGACGAAGTAGGGCTTGATGCGCGCGGCCAGGTCCTCGGCTGTGAACAGGCGGATGTGCGTCGCGTTGAAATGATCCAGCTTCTGGAAGTTGACCGCGGCGGGCGAAGGCGTAAGTCTATCGATGGAAAAGCGTTCGACCATTTGGTCGAGGGTCATCACGTCACCCTCGGACACGCCCCACCCCATCAACGCGCACCAATTGAGCACGCCTTCGGGAGTGAAGCCCAGTTCGCCCATATCCTTGACGAAGATCGAGTGACCATCCTGCATGGCGGCGGCGCTGTCGCGCTTGCTCATCTTGCCTTTGCCGCTCGGCTTGAGAAACACCGAGAGGTGGACGAAGATCGGCTCCTCCCAGCCAAAGGCGCGGATGAGGTTGACGTGCAGCGGAAAGGTCCCCAGCCACTCCGAGCCGCGGATGACGTGCGTGATGCCCATCTCATAGTCGTCCACGATCGCGGCCAGATGGTAGGTCGGCAGGCCGTCCGTTTTTAGCAGCACGAAATCGTTGAGCTGGTCATTCTGGGTGGTGATGTCGCCGCGCAGGTGATCGTGGGCCACGGTCACGCCCTCGGTGGGCATCTTGAAGCGCACGGTGTACGGCTCGCCATTGGCCACGCGGCGGGCGGCCTCCGCGGGATCGAGGTTGCGGCAGGTGCCGTCGTAGCGCGGATTCTGCTTGTTCTTCAACTGTTCCTGGCGCACCCGGTCGAGATGCTCGGCTGTGCAGAAACAGGGATAGGCATGACCGCTGGCAACCAGGGTCTGGATGTGCCCCTGATAGATCTCGCGGCGTTCGGTCTGGCGATAGGGACCATACGGGCCGCCGATGTCGGGGCCTTCATCATATTGCAATCCCAGCCAGCGCAGGCCCTCGTACAACTCCTGTTCGGCGCCCTCGACGGTGCGCTTGAGGTCGGTATCCTCCAGGCGCATGAGGAATTGTCCGCCCGTTTGTTTGGCGAGCAGGTAGCAGTACAGGGCGGTGCGGGCCGTGCCGAGGTGCATGTGGCCGGTCGGGGACGGTGCGACGCGGGTGCGGGCGGGTTTTGTGGACAAGAGATAACCTCCAAGTTGGCAGCTCCAATGGACAATTTGTGCTGCGTTAGAAATCCATTTGTTTGTGGCGCATGGCCACGCTTTCGACCAGGCCGATGCCGACCATCAGGGCCATCAGGCCCGAACCGCCATAGCTGATGAACGGCAGCGGCAACCCCGAAACGGGGATCAGGTTCATGTTCATGGCAATGTTGGCGGCGCCCTGGAAGAAGAGCATCACGCCGATGCCGTAGGCGATCATCGCGCCCGAAACGTCCCGCGCCTTCTGCGCCGCGCGGATGCAGCGCCAGATGACGAAGGCCAGGATGGCAATGATCAGCACCCCGCCGACCATGCCGAACTCCTCCGAGGTGACCGAAAAGATGAAGTCGGTCTGGCGCACCTTGAGGAAGCGCAACTGCGTCTGCGTGCCGTGACCGTAGCCCAGGCCCGTCAATCCGCCCGAGCCGATGGCCACCAGCGCCTGCTGCACGTTGTAACGGTTGCCGTAGGTATCCTCGGGGTTGGGCACCAGGAAGTTGAGAATGCGCTGCTGCTGGTAGGGCTGAACGCCGGGGATCTCGATTCCCAGGATGGACAAGGTCACCAACAGACCCACCGCCAGCGCGCCCACCAGTCCAATCATGGCGAGATGCTGGAGTTTCAGGCCGTTGATCCACAGCATGAAGCCGAAGATGACCATCACCACCACCACATTGCTCAGGTTCGGCTGGATCAGAATCCAGAACATCAAGCCGAAGGCCCACAGGAAACCGCGGATGATCCAGGCCCAGCTGCGTTCCTTGTCCTGGGTCTTCTCGAAATAACGCGCCAGCATCAGGATGATGGTAATCTTGGCGAACTCGGTCGGCTGCAAATTGAGGATGCCCACCTGGAACCAGCGCTGCGCGCCAAAGGCAGCCTGCCCCAGGCCCGAAAGCGCCACCAGGAAGGCCATGGTTGCAAAGTAGATCGGCCAGTGGATCGCCAGCCAGTAGCGGTAGTCGATGCCTGCCAGCACGAAGATCACCACCACACCAACCAGCGCGAAGTACATCTGGCGGGTGGGGAGCAGCAGCAATTCTTCATTTCCAGCAATCGCCGAGCCGATCATGGTGACGCCAAAGGCCGAAGCCAGCACCACCGCGCCCAACAGCAGGAAATCGAAGTTACGCCAGGAAAGACCGCGCAGCATGTCAGCCTGCCCGGCGGCGTCCCATACTCCGCAGGGGGATATCCGCCACCAGCCGCTGTTCGCGGCCATCACGCTCCAGGCCGATCTGCACCGCCGCCGGGTCGATGTCGATGTGGCGGGAGATGGTCTTGAGCAGGTCGTCCTTCAAGGCCTCCAACTCGGCGGCCGTCAGGTCGGTGCGGTCATGCACCAGCACCAGTTGCAGGCGCTCCTTGGCGCTCTCGGCGCTGCGCTTGCCGCCAAACATGCGTTCGAAGAGGCTGCTCATGGCTTACTTCCTCCCCCCCGTCAGCCACTGGAGGCGGCCCCAGAATCCGTCCTGTTTGTCGAGATCGAGGAAGGGCACCTCCTGCCCCTGCAGGCGCCTGGCGATGTTGCGGAAGGCCTGGCCCGCGCGGCTCTTCGGGTCGAGGGCCACGGGCGCGCCGCGGTTGCTGCCGACGATGACCGACTCGTCCTCAGGCACCACCCCGATCAACGGGATCGCCAGCAGGTCGAGCACGTCGGCGGCGGACAGCATGTCATGGTTTTTGACCATGGCGGGATTCAGGCGATTCAAGACCAGCGAGGGCGAATACTTGCCCTCCGCTTCGAGAATGCCCACCACCCGGTCGGCGTCGCGCACCGCCGACACCTCGGGGTTGGTCACCACCAGCACGCGGTCGGCGGCGGCGATGGAGTTGCGGAAGCCGCGCTCGATGCCGGCCGGGGAATCGATCAGGATGAAATCGTGGTCGGGGCGCAGTTCGTCGCACACGCGCGCCATGTCGCTGGGCGAGACGGCGTTCTTATCGCGCGTCTGGGCGGCCGGGATCAGGAACAATTCCTGGAAATGCTTGTCGCGGATCATGGCCTGCCGCAGGCGGCAGCGGCCCTCGATCACGTCCACGATATCGTAGACGATGCGGTTCTCCAGGCCGAGCACAATATCGAGATTACGCAGGCCAATGTCGCCGTCGATGCAGACAACCTTCCTGCCGTCTGCGGCTAGCGCAACGGCAAGATTGGCGACGGCAGTGGTTTTGCCGACGCCGCCCTTCCCAGAGGTAATGGTGACAACTTGTGCGGTCATGAACGCTTCCCTTTGAATAAGTTATCCCGGCTGCCAAAGCTCGGATTGCAGACGGCCTTCCTTGTTAATGCTGGCGATTTCAGGCCGCGGGTTTTTCTGCGGCTTGAGCACGGCTGAAATTTCATTCGCAATGCGCAGCTGCGTGGCCGACAGGTCGAGCGCGCAGATCACGGCGTCGCGATTGCCTTTTGCGCCCGCGTGGATGACGCCCCGCACCCGTCCCCACACGATGACGTTCCCCTCGGCGATGACCTCGGCCCCGGGATTAACGTCGCCCATCACGACCACGTGCCCGGGGAATTCGATGCGCGTCCCGGAGCGGAGCGTGCGATTCACGAACAGGGCCGTGTCCTCACCCGGCGCCTCCACGGCTGGGGAGCGCCGCTCCTCGGCGCGCGGCTTCGAGAGGCGGGTGGCCAGGCCCAACAATTGGGCGGTCTTCTCCGTTTTGGGCGACTCGCTTAAAACGGCCCACAGGGAAATGCCGCGCTCGGAAAGCACGTCGCGCAGGTGGGACATCTCGTCCACGCCCAGGGCCTGCGAGCCGATGTCCAGGACCAGGCGCGCGCCCTGAAAGAACGAGGCTCGCTCGTCGATCTGCGTAAGCAGGGCGGCCTGGTTTCCCTCCCAGGTCTCGCCATTCAATACCACGAGCAGGCTGTCGCGGAAGCCTTTGATCTGAACAGTGGCGGCGGTCGCATTCATAAAAATATGGCCTGAATTATACTGCCACTTTCGGGGCGGCCTCAACCATCCCGCGCCGCTCAGGGCGCAGACGAAGCCCCGCTCGCAATGTCGATGGCCTTCAACTCGAAATAGGCTTGCAGCACGCGCGCCACAATCGGGCCGGCCACGCTCGCGCCTTCGCCGCCGTTGTAGGCAAACGCCATGACGATGATTTCGGGGTCCTCGAAGGGCGCGTAGGCCAGGGTCCAGGAATGGGTCGGCCAGGAACCGAACTGGCAGCGGTTGGCCAGGCGGGCCACATCGTCGCAGTATTCTGCCGTGCCAGTCTTGCCGGCCACCGAGATGGCCAGCGGGTATCTCTCGGTGAAGATCTTGTGCAGGGTTCCGCTCGGGTCAGTCACGGTCATGCGCGTGCCGGCGCGCACCGCCGCCACTGTGGCCGGGCTGACCGGCTTCTTCTGTCCGGCCACTTCTTCGCAGAAGCCCTCATCGCAGTTGAACACCTGGATCAGGGGCGTGCGGGTGATGTCCCATTTCAGGTTGGGCACGAAGGGCGAGATTTGGTAACTGCCCTGCGGGGGAACAGACAGCGGCTTGTCAGGCTCGGCCGGGTTGACGTATCGCTTAACCTGGTCGCCCCGCGCATTCTGGCCGGTCTTTGCAAACCAGACCGTGAAATCCTCGGGGTTGAACCAGACCTCCTGCACGTTGCCTTCCGCGTCGGTCACTTCCCGCACGATGGTCGGCTGCATCAATTTCCCGTTGTTGGCAATCGTCGCGCCAGACATGATGACCTGCAGCGGGGTAGCCAGCACGTAACCCTGGCCCACACTGGCGATGTAGGTGTCGCCCGTCGACCAAACTTCGGTGGTCGTGATGCGCTTCCAGTCCGGGTCGGGGATCAGGCCGTCGGCCTCGCCCAGCAGTTGAATCCCGGACGGCCGGTCATAGCCCAGCGCGCGGGCGTACTCGCCCAGGCGGAAGATGCCCAACCCTTCGGGAATTTCATCCTCAAAGCCGCCGCCCAATTTATAGAAACACACGTTGCTGGAATAGGCGATACAGTGGAAGAAATCGATCAGGCCGAAGCCTTCGGGGCGCGTGTCGTAGATCCAATCCACGAAGGGCCGGGTGTTGTTGGCGCCGCATTCCTCGTTGGCGGTGAACTTGTCGCACAGTTCGATCTGGCCCGGCGCATAGATGATCTTGTTGCCGTCCACCACGCCTTCGTTGAAGGCCCCGGTGGCGGTGGACAGTTTGAAAACCGACCCGGGCGGAAATTCCGCCGAGATGGCGTTGTTCAACATCGGGCGGCGCGGGTCCTGGCTCAATTGCTGGTAGTAATAGGAAGGGATGATGCGCGCCATGCGGTTGTTTTCATAGGTCGGGTACGTGACCATCGCCAGGATCTCGCCCGTCTTGGGGTTCATGGCAATCACCACGCCGCTGGAAATGCGCACGGTGTTGAACCAGGTATTCCAGAAATTGATCTCCTCCAGCAGGGAGGTTTCCGCCGCGGTCTGCAAGCGGGTGTCGATGGTCAGCTTGATATTGTTGCCGGGCACGGCTGCAATGGGAGGCTCCAGGTTGCGCAATTCCTTGCCGGCCACGTCCACCTGGATGATGCGCTCGCCGTTCTGCCCCGAGAGAATCTCCTGGAGTGAGGCTTCCACGCCCGCATAACCGATCTTGTCGCGGTTGGGGACGTAGCGCCGCTCCTTGAGTTCCTCCGCCTGGGCGGCCGGGATCGGGCCGAGGAAGCCGACCACATTGGCGGTCAGCGAACCGGTCGGGTAATCGCGAATCGGCTCGATCTCCACGGACACGCCCGGCAGATCGATGGAACGCTCGCGCACCAGGCGGGCTGTTTCCTCGCTGATATTGCATTTGATTTTGACCGGGCTGTAGGGCGCAATCGAGTCGCCCAGGGCCACCATGTCGGCAATGGTCGGGCCGTCGATGCAGGCCGAGAACAACTTGGCGAACTCCAGCGACTCATCCGTCACGGGGCCACCGACCGCCACACCGGTGATCTCCGACACGATGCGATAAATGCGCTGGATGTCGGCGTCGTCGTCCGGCAGTTCGGCGGGAGTGATGATCAGGTTATAGGCCGCAATGTTGCGCGCCAGCACGTAGCCGTTGCGATCATAGATGATGCCGCGCTGGGACGGCATGCTGATGGCCTTGGTGTAATTCTCCACGGCCTGGGATTTATAGTCTGCGCCGCCGAAGACCTGCAAAACGATCAGCCGCCAGATCAGGGAGAACAGGATGGCAAAGACAACCGCATATACGACAAGCAGCCGCCAGGTCTCGAATTGCGATGAGCGCGGCGCGGTGGAAGAACTCATTCGACCTCCTCACCCGGGTAGACCCAGCGCGCCAGATCACGCATGAAGGTATACACGGGGATGGAAAAGAACAGATTGAGCAGGAGACTGGGCAGGGTCACGAACCCAAGCGCGTCTCCCAGGGACATCGGGATGCCGGTCATGAACAAGGCGGCATAGGAGATGAGGTGCATCAAGAGCGTTCCCATGAAGACGACGGTGAACAGGGCCAGCAGGGGCGCCTGCCAGACGCGCCGCAGGAGCGTCCGCGCCAGCACCACCACGAGGGCGTATCCCAACACCACCACCGGCCAGGGCAGGCGCGTCACATACCCAACCAGGATGCAGGCCACAAAGGCCCAATGCCAGGCAGTCTTCACCTGGGGCTGCAAGGCCCAGGCCGCCAGGATGACCAGCAACAGGTCGGCATAGCCGGAGAGCAGGGTCAGCCGGCTGATGACGGCGGATTGAAGGATGACTGCCAGGCCGATCAGCGGGAAGGCGATCAGGTTGCGCATGAAGCTCAGGGGGTCTGGGTGGGAACGAGGGGTGAAATGTCGACCGGGCGGAAGTTGGTAATGACCAGGACGATCTGCAGGCGGGCAAAATCCACGGCGGGCTGAATGGTGGCCTGCTGGAACAATTCCACATCCAGGCTGCGGACGGAAACCACCTGCCCAATGATCAAATCCGACGGGTAGCCGCCACCCAGGCCCGAGGTCAGGATGAGGTCGCCTGTTTCGACGGTCGCATCCTGTGAGATCATGTCCAGCGATACGTCCCCCGTCACCGAACCGATCATGATGGCGTTTGCGCCCGCATTTTGCAGGGCAACGTTGACGGTGGAGGCGGGATCGGTAATCAACTGAACGCGGGCCGCATCGGCAATGACCGCATCGATGCGCCCGACCAGGCCCTGGTTGGTCACCACGGGCATGCCGCGGCGGATGCCGTCGTTCGAGCCGAGATTGATGATGACATAGTGCAGGAAGGGGCTGGGATCGCGCCCGATGACGGCGGCGGCGCGGTAGGCGTTTTCGGGATTATTGCGCGAAAAACTGACCAGCGCGCGCAGCGTCTCGGTCTCGTTGACGCGCTGCTGCAATTCGATTACCTGGGCTTGCAATTGCGATACCTCGGCTTGCAGTTCCGCGTTGCGGGTGCGCAGCGAGGTGATGTCGCGCGGGGCGGTGAAAAAGTCCTGGATGGCCTGCACGCGCGTGGAAATCCAGGTCTGCACTTCGACGAGGGAGGAACCGAACAGGTTGGATGCCGAACTAAAATAGCCGCCCAGGGCCAGGGCAAGGATGCCCCCCACCACCAGGAAAATGATTGTCGTCTGTAAAGAGCGGGAAAACAGATCCTTCATTCGTTTTTGTGCTTACCAATATCAAAGGTCAGCCCGTGTGGCGGGTGCTGCCACGCTCCAGGCTGGCCAGCAAGTGGCTCAGGTTGTCGAAATCGTCGAAGATCATGGCCGCGCCGCGGGCCACACAGGTGAGCGGATCCTCCGCCACCCACACGCGCAGGCGCAACTCATCGGTCAGGCGCTCGGACAGGCCTTGCAGCAGCGCGCCGCCACCCGCCAGGCAGATGCCCACATCCATCAGGTCGGCCACAATCTCGGGCGGCACCTCATCGAGCGCATCGCGGATCGTGTCGATGATCACCTGCACCGACCCGGAGAGCGCCTCGCGGATTTCGATGGAGGAGACCTCCACTGTCTCGGGCAGGCCGGTCACCAGGTTGCGTCCGCGCACCTGCATCATCTTCTCGGGTTGGAGCGGATAGGCCGAGCCAATCTGCCATTTGACCTGCTCGGCAATGCCCTCGCCGACCAGCAGGTTGTATTTGTTGCGCAGGTATTGCACCACGTCCTGGTCCATCTCGTCGCCTGCCACGCGCAGGGAACGGGAAAGCACCACGCCGCGGCGGGAAAGCACGGCCACTTCGGTGGTGCCGCCGCCGATGTCCACCACCATCGAGCCGCGAATCTCGCTCACGGGCAGGCCCGCCCCCAGGGCCGCCGCAATCGGCTCCTCGATCAACAGGGCCTGGCGCGCGCCCGAGGCCATGACGGCATCGTAGACGGCGCGCTTCTCGACTTCAGTCACGCCCGTCGGCAGGCCAACCACCACGCGGGGACGCGGCAATGGAACCACACTCTGTTCGTGGACTTTTCCGATGAAGTATTCAAGCATCACTTGCGTGACATCGAATTCCGAGATAACGCCGTCCCGGATGGGTCGGACCACCATCACATTGGATGGCGTGCGTCCGACCATTTCCTTGGCTTCCAGGCCGATTGCCAGGGGCTGTCGCAATCGTTTGTCGATGGTGACCCAGGAAGGCTCATTGATGACAATTCCCTTCCCTCGCACGTGGACAAGCGTATTGGCCGTGCCCAGATCGATGGCGATATCCAAAGAAAAAAGGCCTAGCAGCCAGTTGATGGGGTTGAAGGCCAAATTCAGGCTCCTCGATGGTAGGCTGGTGTACAAAACTTGCTGGGGTATTATACCATGAGCCTTAAAACGGCATCCGCGGCGGGCGGCTGCGCCTCATTTTCGTTTAAGGGAGCGAATCCAGGCTTCGCCCCGCCCGAGCAGGTCATCGTGGTCGTCGGGAGCGGGCGCATCGGCCAACAGGGCCTGGGTCTTCTCGCGCAGGATGCGCCAGGTGTTCGGCTCGCCTTCGGCCTGCCATTTTTCCATGCTCCAACGCGGGTAGACACGGCTGGTATAGTAGCCCGTCTTGTAGTTTCTGAGTGTGGATGGCGAAGAGAGGAAACTGCCGCCCGGCCCCACTTTGGCAATCTCTCCCAGCGCCGCGCCGGGATCGTCGAGTTGGAAGCCGTCGGCGAAGCGCCGCGCCTGGTCGATGATCTCATGCACATGCACCACCGTGCAGGGCGAGATCGACTTGGACCCGTGGCTGTCTCCGATAAAGGGAGCCAGGCCGCTCTGGGTGAGCAGGAGCGAGAGCGTGTTCATCCAATAGGTGTCCGCCGCCGCCAGGTCCATGCCCCAGCCCGTGCCCGAGCCTGAGGTGGAGCAGTGCGGAACGCCATAATGCGCCATCATTTCGGCGCAAGCCAGGCTGACCAGCACGCTCTGCGGGTCGTAGAAATTGAGCATGGACTTCATGTCGAAGTACACGGGCAGCATCCCCAGCAGGATCGGCGCGCCCGGCTGGATGGTTTGGGCAATGACCAGGCCGGCCAGCAATTCGGCCAGCAGCAGGGCCAGCGTGCCGGCCGGGGTCAACGGCGTGGACGCGCCCGCCATACTGTAATTCGAGAAGATGACCGGCAGGCCGCGCGCGATGGCCGTCTCCATTTTGTCGGTCGTGCCGGCGTTCATCACCAGCGGCGAGACCGGGTTGAAATAGGGCAGGACGAACGGCCGCGTCCCCAGGTCGCCGTGCAGGGCCTCGAACATGTCCAGCACGGGTGGGAAGTTGGCCTCATCCGAGACCAGCAGCACCAGCGGCTTGGCGGTGTTTGCCAGCATGTCCAGGCTGCCGTAAAAGTCGGACAGGTGCTCGGGCACGTCGCGCACGATGCCCACTGTGGAAATCACATCGTAGAGCGGCAGGCGCGATCCGAGGCGCACCATGTCCTGCATGTGGCGGCGGGTGAACAATTCGAGTTGGTCGTGGGCGGGTTCCTGGTAATACAGGGCCGTGACGCCAACGCCGAAACGCAGGCGCTCCTCGCCCAATTGGAAGGCGGGTTGGCCGCGGCGGTCGAACACGTCGATTCGCCTGGGTGTGGACTGGAGCGCGTCCGCCACCACCTCGGCGGGGATGCGCACGAGGCGGTCCTCGGCGCGCAATCCCCGTTTGCGCTGCAGCAGGCTGCGGGTCGACTCGGAGTCGACGCGCACACCGGTTTCAGCCAGGATGCGCAGGGCGTATCCGTGAACCTGTTCTTTTTGTTCCTCCGAAAGCAACCGGAGCAGGGGGCGGGCGTTGTTGGTCATGGTCTCACCTCATCGGGCCAGGGCGGGCGCGAAGCGCCGAAGCAACAGGCGCGAACTAAAAATCAAGGCAAAGGACAGAACGGTCGACGCGGCCAATACCATGCGCGGGAAGACTTCGATCCAGCCTCCCAGCCAGGCCAGGTACACCAATGCCGTCCACAATGCCGCACCCAACAGCATGGCAGAGGCCAGCGCCTTCCAGGAATCCTGAATGTAGAAGCGGAAGACCAGCAGGCCGGTGAAGAAGACCGTCAAGCCAACGCGCAGGGCATAGGCCTGCATCCGCGGAAAATTGGGCGCTTCTTCACCCAGCAGCAGGGTGAAACTCAACCACAGGGCGGCGGCCACCAGGACCAGGTCCAGCAGCATGAGGGGCAGCTTGTGCATGTTGCGGCGCAGCCAGTCGCGGGCGGGACGTTCGAGGTAGTGAAAGGTCAGGAGGGAAACGACAAGCAGGAATGGCAGGTAAAGGAAGGCGAAGAACTGGCCGTAGGTCAGGCTGGTGCCGATCCACTGGAAGTACCTCTCCATGATCCAGCGCACGGGAATGTGCAGAATGTACAGGGCATAACTGGCATCGCCCAACAACGCCAGCCAGGGATGGCTCAGGGTCTTCGAGATGCGCGTCGAATCCAGGGCCAGGGTCAGGATAAAGATGAGGAAGAAGGGCGCCAGCAGGCCCACGTCGAGCGAGAAAGTGCGGACGGAAAACTTGTACTGATCACGGATGATGAGGGCCGCCGAAACCAGGGCCAGGGACAGGCCCATCCAGGCCAGGTTGGTGGAAGTCTTGTGGGGGCGCTTGGGGGCTTCGCTCAAATACCAGACGCCGCCAGCCACGCCCAACAGAAATGAATTGAGATGGAAGAGCGGGAAGTATGCCAGGAAAAGCCGCGCGCCCACGCCCAGCCACATCCCAATCATGGAATGCGCAAACTGGCTGACCACCCAAAAAAGGATGGACATCCAGATCAGGCGTTTGGGGGGCTGGCGGATGGCAAACATCGCAAGGAAGGGAAAGAGCAGGTAGAAGAAGGCCTCGACCGCCAGCGACCAGGAGGCAAAATTGAACGAGAGCGCATATATCGGAATCCAGGCCTGGTAGAGCAGCACATTGGCCCAGACCTTGCCGGAATCCACCTTACCCATGATCGGCAGGTAGTACAGGCAGATGACGACAAAGGCAAAGATGTACAGGGGATAGATGCGCGAAAAGCGCGCCGTCCAATAACTGCGGAAATCGAACTTCTGCCCGGGGCGATAGTATGCCAGCGCCATCACAAAGCCCGAGAGAACATAAAAGTAGTTGACGGCCGTAAAGCCCGAAGTCAGCAGGGGGCGGATCGGGAACAGGCCGAGCAGGTACAACCCCTCCCCGCCGTGATAGAACACGACTGAAAGCGCGGCGATGAAACGGGTGGTGGTCAGGGCGTCGAGTTTTTGGTTTGTGAAAGTCATGGGCCTATTGTAACGGTGGGTTGGGCATTGCGGTGAAGCTCCACAATGCAAACAGAGCGGCTTTGGCAAGCCGCCCTGTCTGCGCTGCGCTGGAGGTTAGAGGTCCATGACCAGGCAGGTCAGGGTTTGCTCCACGCCGGGCGTGGGCTGGATGGAGGAGGCCAACAGGCCGCCGATGCTGTTGATGTCTTCGTGTTCCACGACCACCACCGCATCGTACGGGCCAAAGGTCACGTCGGCGCTGCGGACGAAGGGCAGGCTGCGCAACTCGGCCACGACCCGTTTCAACTCGCCTGCATGGATCTTGATGAGAATGTATGCCTTCATGGTTTGCTCCTTTACATAATGGAATGGATCGGGGCTTGGGACCGCCTGTCAGCGGCGGTACGCGCGTTTCTACTGTTCTTCCTGCAGAAAGGTCTCCAGCCTCTCCACAGCCTGGGGCAGATTTCTGCGTCCCAGGCCGAGGCGGAAGTGGTTGCGGCGGTCGTCGTAGACCGAGCCGGGCAGCAGCAGCACGCCCGCCTGTCGGACGAGCGCATCGCAGAAGTCTTCCACATCCCCTTTGACGAGGCGGGGGAAGCCCATCGAACCTGCCTGCGGGCGCACCCAGGTGAACAGGTTGGGGTGGCGTTCAAACAGGCCGTCGACAACGGACAGGTTATGGCGAAGGATGCCCAGGTTGCGCTCGATCAACTGTCCGCGCTGGCGCATGGCCAGTTCGGCCAGGAATTCGCTGGGAGCCGAGTTGCAGATGGTGGTGTAGTCCTTGAGCGCGGCCATGCGCGCATACACGCCCGTGTTCTGCGTGGCGACCCAGCCGATGCGCAGGCCGGCCAGGCCGTAGGTCTTGGAGGTCACACCCAATGAAACGGCATGCGCTCCCAGGTCGCAGGCGGCGGGCAGGCGCAGGGCGGGATCATACTCCGACTCGCGGTAGACTTCGTCCGAGAAGAGCAGCAGGTTGTGTTCCTGCGCGAAGCGGTTCAGGGACTCGAAGTCGGCGCGCGACATGAGATAGCCGGTCGGGTTGTGCGGCGTGTTGACCACGATGGCTTTGGTATTGGTGTGCACCAGGTGGCGCAGCTCGTCCAGGTCGAGCGCCCAGCCGTTCTCCTCGCGCGCCAGCCACGGGCTGACGTCGCAGCCGATGGATCGGGCCACCTCGCTCAGCGACTGGTAGCCGGGCGAGTGGACGATAAGGTGGTCGCCCTTTTCGAGCATGGCGTGCATGAAGAGGAAGATGGCCTCCTCTGCGCCCGCATGAACCAGCACCTGTTCGGGCTGAATGGTCTCGTACAAGCCGCAGATGGCCTGACGCAGGCCAGGCGAACCCTGAGATTCGGTATAACCCAGCCAGGTCTGTTGAAAGCGCCCATCCGCGCCGGGTTCGAGAGCCAGCAATTCCGCAATGCTCATCGCTTCGCAGTCCGAGGAGCACAGCAGGTACTCGGTGTTGAATTCGTATTGGGCAAAGTAGCGTTCGAGTTTGAAGGGAGCGAGTTTCATGGGAGCAGTGGGTGGGAATCGGTAAACAGGGATTAATTCAAGGCGCGCTTCACGTCGCGGAGGTGCAGTTGATTGTGCAGGTATAACATCTTGATCATCTCACGCAGGCTGGTCTGTCCCAGAAACGGATGGCGGCCTGTGATTTCCAATTCCTCATCCTTCAATCCCTGCACCCAGGCGACCGACTCTGCGCGGACGGATTTGTATTGTTCGAGCAACTCGGCAGGAGAATGTTCCTTTGTCTTTTCCTGCTGTGAGGCATTGTAGCGGTCAATCGAAAAATCATCGGGAGAACCGCCCCCGCCCTGACGGATCTGCTCGAAGAGTTTGACCAGACCGCGCTCGGAGGTGACGTAATGCGCCAGCACGTTGCGGATCGTCCAGGCGGCACCTTCGGTATATACCTCGGCCCCCCACTGTTCCCCGCTCAACGCGGAGAAAAAGACGGTCATGCGTTCGCCTTCGGATTTCAATTTTTCGGCCAGTTCAGCGGTTTCAGACATTGATTTCTCTCCTTGGGTGTATCGATAAGATTCTTGAATGACCTGCCAGGCCCGATTGTAAATCAAACCAGCGCATAACCCCCGTCCACGGTCAGGGTCTGGCCGGTAACGTATTCATTCTTGAGCAGGAATTCGAGTGCCGCGGCGATCTCGTCCAATCTCGCGGCGCGCTGGAGCGGCAACCGCGCCGTCAGCGCCTCCCACTGTTCCGGCGTGACCACCTCTGAGGGCAGCGCCAGCCCGGGCGCAATGGCGTTGACCCGGATGGACGGTCCCAGCGCGCGCGCCAGCACCCTGGTCAGCGACTCGAGCGCGGCCTTGCTGACCGTGTAGGCAGGAAAGGACGGCCAGGCCTTGTGCGCCGCCACATCCGTCACGTTGACGATCAGCCCGCCCTCGATCATGCGCCGGGCGGCGGCCTGGGCCAGCAGGAAGGGCGCGCGCAGATTCAGGTCGAGGGTCGCGTCCCAGGCGTCCGCCGTCAGGGAGCGCACCTCGGCGCGCTCCATCAAGGCAGCAGAATTGACCAGCGCCTTGATGGGGTGCGGGATGGCATCGGCCCGTTCGAGCAGGGCATCGATGCCGGCGGTCTGGGTCAGGTCGGCAGACTGGAGGAAGACGGGGCGGCCCAGGGCGCGGATTTCCTCCGCCGTCTCGTAGGCTGCCTGCGTGGATTTGTGATAATGCAGCAGGATGGCAAATCCCCGCCGCGCCAGGGACAACGCAAAAACCCGCCCCAGTCTGTGGGCGGCGCCCGTCACCAACGCCAGCGGAAACTCAGCCATACGTCTGTTTTACCATAAAAAAGCCGCCGGCAGCATGCCGGCGGTGTTAATAGCTGATGTTACGCAATATCGCCTTCCACCACACGCGGGTAAACACTGCGTTTTTTTAAGAGTAACGGAAAACGCAATTTTCACCCGCGGGGTTTACATACTCCATGCGGGTTCTGCCTGGCGATCAATGCGCCATGTCCCCAGCCTGCACCGTGCGCAGGCGCGGGTGCTCCATGGTACAGCAGGGCAAAAAGCGTCCCGGGGTTATCTTCTGAAGAAATTCGAGACAATGAACCATACGTTGGCCGGACGCTCCGCCAGGCGGCGCATGAAATACGGATACCAATGCGTGCCAAAGGGAACGTAGATGCGCACCGGGTAACCTTCCTTCGCCAGGCTCTCCTGCAAGTCGCGGCGGATGCCATACAGCATCTGGAATTCGAGCGCAGTCTTGGGCAGGCCGATCTTCTCGGCATATTGTTTCGCAAAGAGGATGCGCTTCTCATCGTGGGTGCCGAGAGCCGGGATGGGCGGGAAGCGGCCGTCTGCACTCAACCCCGGCGCCCCAGACGACAACTGAGCGTCGAGCATGATCTTGGTCAACAGGTCGAAGTTTGCATCCACGTCGGCTTTCTTGGGGAAGGCCTTGTCTGCGGGTTCCTTGTAGGCGCCCTTGACCATGCGGATGGTGACGCCGTCCGCCACCAGGCGGCGGGTATCCGCCTCGGAGCGGTACAGGTAGGATTGCAGCACCGTGCCGGTGTTGAGGTATCCCTTTGCGCGCATGGCGTACAACAGGTCGAGGGTCTTGTCGGTGTAGGGGGTGTCCTCCATGTCGATGCGCACGAAGGTGCTGTTCGTCCTGGCGCGGGCCAGGATGCGCTCCAGGTTTTGGGCGCACACACTTTCATCCAGGCCAAGACCGATCTGCGTCAGTTTGATGGAGACGTTGGCGCGCACCCCCGATTTTCCGATGGCATCCAGGGTGGACAGGATGTGATCGGTGGCATCCTGGGCCTCCTCGGGTGTGTTGGTGTGCTCGCCCAAATGGTCGAGCGTGGCATTGATGCCCTGGTTATTGAGATCTGTCACAGCGCGGATGGCGTCTGTCAACTGGGTACCCGCCACAAAACGCGAGACGGTGCGCCATGCAAGGGGCCAGTTTGTGAAGATGTTCTGCGCCCAGGCGGCTTTGGAGAGGTAGATCAAAAAGGAACGAAGCATGGGTTCCCTTTCCATATTGGAGTACGCTCCCGTTTGTGCAGATGGGCAAGCGGCAGCGTTGAGGATTCGACAAAACTATTCTAGCACAGGTGCCCGGGTTGATTATGTTATACTTTTCAGTGATTTTCGTCACTTTATTGGAGGCTGCGTGAGAAGCCGCAATACGTACGTCATCCTTCGAGGCATCTCGATTCTGCTCGTCATTGCCGCCATGGTATTGGCCATCACCTCCCTGGTGGCCTACAGCCGTCAGCGCAACAGTTATCCGCCTGGCATGACCATTGCAGGCGTCCCGGTCGGCGGGTTGAATCCCGCCGAAGCGTCCCAGCGTCTGCTGGAGGTCTACACCACGCCCATCGAGGCCCAATACGCCGGCTCGACGATCCTGGTCGAACCGGACCTGGTGGGCTTCCACCTCGACGTGGACAGCATGATGGCCGCCGCCGACCTGGTCCGCACGGGCGGGTCGTTCTGGGGCGGCTTCTGGGATTACCTGTGGAACCGCCAGGGCGACCCCGCCGCGGTGCCCCTGCGCGCCACCATTGAGGAACAGCGCCTGCGCGCCTACCTGCAAAGCGAAATCGTCCCGCGCTACGACCAGCCGCCCTCCCCGCCCCAACCGCGGCCGGATGGGCTGGGATTCACGGCAGGCATTCCCGGCCAGGTGCTCGACGTCGATCGCGCCGTGCTGTTGATCGAGGACGCCCTGCGCTCCCCGACCATTCGCACGGTGAGCCTGTCCTCCAACTCAAACTCCGTCGCGCGACCGACCTATGAAAACCTGCAAATCATGCTGGAACAGTACATCAAATCCACGGGCTTCGACGGCCTGGTGGGCCTGTTCCTGACCGACCTGCAAACGGGACAGGAAATCCACTTTGCGCTCGACCGGGGGACGAATGTTCCGGTGGAGCCGGAGATTGCCTTCACCGCCTCCAGCACCATCAAGATCCCCATCCTGGTCTCCTACTTCATCAAGAACGGCGATGCGCCCGTCAGCGAAAACGTCAGCGCCATCATCCTGAACATGATCAAGAAATCCGAAAATCCGCCCTCGGATGCGCTCATGGCCCAGTTGGACCCAAGCTACGGGCCGCTGGTCGTCTCGGATTACATGAAGAAGATCGGGCTGGAGAACACCTTCCTGGCGGGCTACTTCGCCCCCGGCTCGCCCCTGCTCCAGCGCTACACCACGCCCGCCAATTCACGCATCGACATCTACACCGATCCCGATCCCTACAACCAAACCACGCCCGCCGACATGGGCATGCTGCTGGTGGATGTGTACCAATGCGCGGAAAACGGCGGCGGCGCGCTGGTGGCCGCCTTCCCAGACAAGATGAATCAGGCCGTCTGCCAGCAGATCATCTCCTACCTGGCGCAGGACAAGATCGGCGTGCTGATCGAAGCGGGCGTGCCCGAAGGCACCCAGGTGGCGCACAAGCACGGCTGGGTGGTGGATTTGACCACCGGCTACATGAAAAACGTCAGCGATGCCGGCATCGTCTACAGCCCGGGCGGGAACTTCGCCCTGTCCATCTATTCCTACCATCCCGTACAGGTCATCTTCGATGACGCCAACGCCATGTTCGCCAACCTGGCCACGATCATCTACAACTACTACAACCTGCCGGTCGAATGAGCCGGCCCACCCTGGTCGCGCATGAAAAAAACTGTCGAATGTGGTCGGCTCGAAATAGGTATCAAAATATGCAAATTACAACCACGCTGGGTATAATCAGAATATGAGCGCCGCACTCGGACTTTTTCGTCTTCAGCAAGTAGACCGTCAGTTGGACCAGGCGCAAGCCCGCCTGTCTGTCATTCGTCAAACCCTCGAAAACGATGTCGAACTCCGCGCGGCGCTGGACCAGGTTGCGCAGGCGGGAGAGGTCCAAAAGCAGGCGGAACAAAACTTGCGCGAAGCGGAGGATGGCGTCCAGGCCCAGCAAATCAAGATCGAACAGGCCGAAAGCAGCCTGTACGGCGGCCGGGTCCACAACCCCAAGGAATTGCAGGATTTACAGCAGGATATTGCCTCCCTCAAGCGCTTCCTCACCACCCTGGAGGAACGCCAACTCGACGCCATGCTGGAGGTCGAAACCGCCCAGGACTCCCTTCAGGCTGCCGAGACCGCCCTCAGCGGGCTGCAATCCCGCCGCGGGAGCCAGCACACCCAACTGCTCGAAGAACGCTCCACCCTCGCCCGCACCCTCGAACGGCTGGGCGCCGAACGCCAGGCCGTCGTCGGCAGTGTCGGCGCGCCGGCGCTCGAAGTCTATGAACGCCTGCGCCAGCAGCGCCGCGGCATTGCAGTGGCGGAAATATCCGAAAATGCCTGTTCGGCCTGCGGCGCCACCCTGACGGCCGCGCTCCAGCAAAGCGCGCGCTCCACCCTGCAGGTCTCGCACTGTCCGACCTGCAGCCGCATCCTCTACGCCGCCTGACCAGACCCATGTCCTTCGCCATCGATGCCTATTCCTTTATAGTCGGCTTCATCACAGCCAGCGTCCTATGGTGGCTGGTGGGCAGGTCACGCCCGCTGCTGGCTGAGTTAAAGGAAACCCTCCAAGCTCAACGCGAAGCCCTCCTGGCCCGCCGAACCAGCGGCACAGAGGATAACCATCGCCATATCACCCTGCGACGCGCCCAGGGCATGCACCTGGCCGCGCCGCTCTTCGCCCTGGACGAGATCATCCAGGAACCCTTGTTGATTGCGCCCCCTCCGGAGTTGCAGCCCGGCGCCCCTCCCATCGCCGAGGACGTCGTCACCCAAAGCCTGCCCTACCTGCCCACCTGGCCCGAACTGGCTGCCTACTACCAGGCCCCGGCCCTGACCCTGCCCGAGGCCCTGGCCGGGGGCAGGAACCTGGTGCTGGTCGGTTTGCCCGGCGTTGGCAAGACGGTTGCCCTGGCCCACCTGGCCACCCTGTCTGCCAACCGCGATGCCAGCCTTGGGCCGCTTCAGGAACACATTCCCTTCCTCGTTCACGTGGCGGATTTAAAATTGCCGGTCGCCGACGCGCGGGATGTACTCGAACCGATCATCGCCGTGGTGGAATCCACCGCGCCGGTCTTCGACCGTTCACGGATGCCGGACCTGGTCGAACTGGCCTTCCAAAGCCGGCGCGCCCTGCTGCTGCTCGACGGCTTCGACGAGTTGACCGCCGAAGGCCAGGGCATGGTCACCGAATATCTAAAACTGCTCCTGAAAGCCCATCCCCAGGCGCGCATCGTCACCACGGGTTCCTTCGAGACCCTGCAGGGCCTGCTGGGTCTCGACTTTGCGGCGCTTTCCATGATGACCTGGTCATCCCGCCGCGCCCGCATCTTCACGCAGCAGTGGGGCAACTTGTGGTCGAAATACGTCACCGTGGAAGCCTGGGCGCAGACGGCCTCCAAACAGGTCGATCCTCTGCTGCTCAATGCCTGGCTGGAGCAGGGCAGCGTCCACCTCACGCCGCTCGAGTGGACCCTCAAGGTATGGGGCGCCTATGCGGGCGACCTGCGCGGCCCCAAGGTGCTGGACGCCATCAACGGACACATCCGCCGCCTGGCCCCACCCAACACACCGCCCGCCGCCCTGGAGACCCTGGCCCTGCAGGTGGTGCTGAACTCACAACCGGTCTTCGAACAGCGCAAGGCCCGTCAATGGATCAGCCAGTTCGAGGCCCTGGAAGAAACACCGTTGGAAGAAACCGCCCCTCCCCTCCAGGAGGATGACCTGCCCGCCGAAGAGAACGCAGCCAGGAAAAAGCCCGCCAAAGACGGCAGGGCGCCAAAGACGCCCCAACCTTCGGCTCCACCCCAGGGCCTGCTCAACAAAATGGCCGCCAGCGGATTGCTGTCCCAGCACCTCAACAACCGCATGAGGTTTGCGCATCCCATCTTCGAGACCTTCCTGGCCGGCCGCGCCCTGGGCGATTCGAAAGGGAGCGGGGACGCAATCCTCGACCAACCTGACTGGCTCGGCAAGACCAGCTCCCTGCATTACCTGGCCGCACATGGAGATATCAGCCGCATCGTCACCACCCTGCTGGGCTGGTCGCGCCTGCCCATGCACCGCCCCATGCTGATGGCGGCGCGCTGGCTCAAGGACGCCCCGCGGGACGCCGCCTGGCGCGGAAAATTAATGGAGGCGCTGGTCGGCTTGCTGCAAACCGAAGGCCTGCCGCTCTCCCTGCGTGGACAGGCACTGGCCGCCATTGCGCTCAGCAATGATCCGGGCGCCGCGGCGCTCTTCCGCCAACTGGCAGCCGCCTCCCCGTCCGACCTGGTGCGGCTTTGCGCGCTCGGCAGCGGAGCCGTCAAGGATACAAAGGCAGTCCAGCCCCTGGAATTGGCCCTCCAATCCCCGGTTGCCACGGTTCGCCAGGCAGCCAGCCTGGCCCTGGTGGCGATTGGGACAAGCGCCGCCCTAGAACTCGTCGCGCGCGCGCTGCTCGGCGGGGACGAAAACCTGCGCCAGGCCAGCGCCGAAGCCCTGGCCAACGACCCGGGCGAGGGCTACGCCATGCTGCGGGAAGGCGCCACCCTGGAAGACATCCTGCTGCGCCGCGCGGTCGTGTACGGGTTGGCCCGCGTGGACGAACCCTGGGCAGAAAAGCTGCTCGAAAGCATGCGCATCGAAGACAATCAATGGGTGGTGCGCAACTCGGCCTCCGAGGTGCTTGACCGTAAGACCAAACTCAACCCGCGCGCCCCGCGCCCGCTGCTGCCCCCCTCTGAAACCCCCTGGCTGATCCAGTTCGCCGGCAAACAGGGAATGGGCATTTCGCCCGGCGCGCCCGCCACAGACCTGCTGCTCGGCATCCTCAAGGGCGATGATGCGGTCGCCCGCCTGGCCTGCCTGCCCTACCTCAAGAAAACCCCCAGCGAGGGCGTCGTCACCCAGTTGTATCACGCCATGTACAGGGACGATCCCGAACTGCGCGAAGGGGTCTATCTCGTCTTGATGGAGATGGCCGCCGCAGGCGTCAAACTCCCGCACCCCTCCCAGTTCGGGCTGGGCTGAGCGGGATTTCAGGCTGTATTTCCACTCACAACACCCACTTTCATTCTTCGACGAGGTTTCAATGACCGATACTCAACTTCTTCTTACCATTGCAGTGCTCGGCGGCACCGGCAAGGAAGGCAAGGGGCTGGCCTACCGCTGGGCCAGGGCGGGCTACCATGTCTTGATCGGCTCCCGCGCGCCCGAAAAAGCCGTCCAGGCTGCAGCGGACGTGGCAACCATGCTGGACAATAACGCGCTCGTGGAAGGCCTGGAGAACAGCGCCGCCGCGCAAAAGGCGGACATCGTGGTGCTGACCGTGCCCTACGCCGCGCACCGCGACACGCTCGAAGCGGTCAAGGAAGGCATTCAGGGCAAACTGCTGGTCGACGTGACCGTGCCCCTCGTCCCGCCGCGCGTGACCCGCGTGCAAATGCCCCCGGCCGGGTCGGCAGCGCAGGAGGCCAGGGAAATCCTCGGGGAGGGCGCGCAGGTGGCCGCCGCCTTCCAGAACATCTCGCACGAACACCTGCTCGAAGACCAGGCCGAGACGGAGTGTGACGTGCTCGTCACAGGCTCCAGCCCCGAAGCCCGCGCCGAAGCCATCAAACTGGTCGAAGCGGCCGGACTGACCGGCTGGGATGCCGGTCCCCTGGAAAACTCCGTGGTCGTCGAAGGCCTGACCAGCGTGCTGATCCACATCAACAAAAAGTACGGCAGCACCCATGCGGGCATTCGCATCACGGGCGTGCCGAAACCATAAAACACGCCATGCCGCTCACCCTCAGCCCCCTCCAGAACATGCCCCTCATCCGCCACGGTGACAACCTGGCGGATATTCTTCTGGATTCGCTCGCAGCCGGCGGCCTGCGCCTAGCCGATGGAGATGTTCTCGTGCTGGCCCAGAAAATCGTCAGCAAGGCCGAAGGGCGCATGGTCAACCTGGCGGAAGTCGCCCCTGGTCCGCGCGCGCTCGACCTGGCCGCCCAGGCCGAAAAGGACGCGCGCGTGGTGGAGTTGATGTTGCGAGAAAGCCGCGAGGTGCTGCGCGTGCGCCCCGGCGCGATCATCGTCGAACACAAGCTGGGATTTGTGTGCGCCAACGCCGGCATCGACCATTCCAATGTGGCCGGTGACGGCGACGCGAGCGGGGAATACGTGCTGCTACTGCCCGAAGACCCGCACCGCTCCGCCTCCGAAATCCGCGGCGAAATCGAAGCCAGGTACGGCGCGCGGATCGGCGTCCTGATCATCGACTCGCACGGGCGCGCCTGGCGCAACGGAACCGTGGGCGTGGCGATTGGCCTGAGCGGGATGCCGGGCCTGGTCGACCTGCGCGGGCAACCCGACCTATTTGGCTACACGCTACGCGTCACCCAGGTCGGCGCGGCAGACGAACTGGCCGCAGCCGCCTCGCTCATGATGGGCCAGGCCGCCGAAGGCACACCCGCTGTCCATGCACGCGGATTCCCTTATCCACTGCGGGAGGGTGCGCTCGCGGAACTAATCCGCCCCAAAGAACAGGATATGTTTCGATAATTTTGGCGGGGGAAAGTATAATATTTGCCAAGACGCATCCATGAAAAGGGCGCAACCTGCATTCCTTACCACCTGGGCAAGCCACTCCCTGGAAGAGCGGGCGCTGGCTTATCAACGCATCCGCCTGGTGGGCAGTGCGGCCATCCTGATTGCGCTGGTCCTCATCCAACTGATCAAGCCGACGCAAGCCTCGGTCATCTCCATCACCATCACGGCAGCCGATATCGGCATCCTGTTATGGCAGCGACGGATGATCATGTTGGGGCAGTCACGCATTGCCACCTGGGTCAGCCTGGTGACGGCGGCCTTCATCGGCGCCATGGGCATGCACCTGGGAGGGGGATTCGTCACCCTCAGCCTGGGCATTTTCCTCATCCTCATCCTGACCACGGCGCTGGTTTTTCAAAATCGGAAGGCCGCGCGCATCATGGCGGTCATCTGTTCGGTATTATTTGCGCTGGTGGCCGCCCTGGAAGTGACCAACCTGCTCCCTGCCAGGAATGCAACCTTTGCCCCCATCTACAATTTCTCACAGGAAGGGCGTATCCTGACCGCCAACTTCGTCGTGGGGTTGATCCTGATTTCGCTCACCACCCTGGCCAGCGGCGAGGCCGCCGAGATCCTCGGTAAATGGAGTCTGGCCCTGACCCGCGAGGTGGAAGCCAAAACGCGCCAACTGACCCAGACGCTCACCGAAATGGAGTTGACCTACAACAACATCGTCACCGCCCTGGCGAATGTGATCGAAGTGCGCGATTACTACACCAGCGACCACAGCAACCGCATCGCCGTGCTGGCCGTCGAAACCGCCAGGCGGCTGGGATACGAAGAAAGCCAGCTCGAACAGGTGAGTCTGGCTGCCAGTATGCACGACATCGGCAAGATCGGCATCCCAGACAGTATCCTGAACAAGCCCGGCCCGCTGGACGAAGAAGAGCGGGAAATCATGATGCGCCACCCCGAAATCGGCGAAAAGATCATCCGCACGGTTCAAAACCTGGGCGACGTGGCCGGCGTCATCCGCTCCCACCAGGAGAAATTCGACGGCACGGGCTATCCCGATGGACTGCGCGGCGAGGAGATTCCCCTGACGGCGCGCATCATCGCCGTGGTGGACGCATATATCGCCATCACAGATGAGCGCGTTTACAAAGCCGCTCAATCGCCCGAGGAGGCCGCCCGCGAACTGGCGCGCTGCTCGGGCAGCCAGTTCGACCCGCGGGTGGTGCAGGCCTTTCTGGGCGTGCTTGCAGGCAAAAGCCACCACACTCACCCACAGGACAAACACCCGTGAAGCCAGATTTCACTTTTTGGCAGGAAATGGCTAGCCTGGCCGCCTCGACGCCCATCATCATCGACCGGCCGAAGGACAGACCGCACCCAAACTGGCCCAAACTCATCTATCCCCTCGATTACGGCTATCTCGAAGGCACCTCCGCCTCCGACGGCGGAGGCATCGATGTGTGGATTGGTTCCCTGGGCACCCGCGCACTAACGGGAATCTTATGCACGTTTGATACACTCAAACGTGATGCAGAGATAAAACTGCTGCTCGGCTGTTCCGAGGAGGACGTTTGCATCATCTCGGACTTCCACGACGACGGTATTATGGTTTACCTCTTCATCAAAAATCCGCTGGAGACCAATCCATGACCTTCCCTGAAGCCTATCTTGACCTGTTCAAAGACGATACGCGCGCCTATCTCTTTCTCGCCACCTCCAACAGGGATGGCACGCCACAGGTTACCCCCGTCTGGTTCAACACCGACGGGGATTATCTCCTCATCAACACCAACGAAGGCCGCCTCAAGGACCGCAACATGAAGGCCCGCCCGCGGGTGGCCATGGTGATTCAGGATCCCTCCACACCCTATCGCTACCTCGGCCTGCGCGGCCTGGTGGAAGAGTACACCACCGAGGGGGCCGACGAGCACATCAACGCCTTGTCGCTCAAGTACAATGGCAGGCCCTGGCCCTACCAGCCCGGACAAAAACGCATCATCTTCAAAATCAAACCCACCCACTTTGACGAACATTAGCCTGCGCGACTTCCTGCGAACCCGCCGCTCCATCCGCCGATTCAAAGCGGAGCCTGTGCCTGATTCCGTCATCCAGGACTTGCTCGCCACGGCGGTCTTTGCCCCCTCGGCCCACAACCGCCAGCCGTGGAGATTCGCCGTCATGGCCACGCCAGCCGCCCGTCAGCGCCTCGGCGCGGCCCTCACCGCCAAGATGCGCGCCGACATGCAAGCCGAAGGCGCCCCCGCCGAAGAGATCGAAACACGCGTTTCGCGCTCCCTGCGCCGCATCGATGAGGCCCCCGCCCTGATCCTCCTCTGCCGTGACGTGAACGACGTGCGCGTCGACACGCCCGAGGAGGCCGTCATGGGCACCCAGTCCGTGGCGCTGGCAGGCTTGCAGCTCCTTCTCGCCGCCCATGCCGCAGGCCTCGGCGCAAACTGGATCTGCTGGCCGCTGTACGCGCAGGCGGAAACGCGCCTTGCCCTCGACCTGCCAGACACTTGGGAACCGCAAGGCATGGTGCTCATCGGCCAGCCTGATGAAGAACCGAAGGAGAAAACCTTGAAACCGTTGGAGGCTGTGACAGTCTGCCGATGAAAATTGCAGCCCTCGCCGGCGGCGTCGGCGGCGCGAAACTCGCCCACGGCCTCGCTCAAATCCTGCCCCCGCAGGACCTGACCGTCATCGTCAACACAGGCGATGACTTCGAGCATCTCGGCCTGTCCATCTCGCCCGACCTGGACACGGTCTGTTATACCCTGGCGGGCCTGGCCAACTTCGAGACAGGCTGGGGGCGGGCGGACGAAAGCTGGAACGCCATCACCAACGTCAAAAAATTGGGCGGCCCCGACTGGTTCAACCTCGGCGACCGCGACCTGGGCACCCATCTCGAACGCACACGCAGGCTCAAGCTGGGCCAGCCTCTTTCCCAGATTACCCAAGATTTCTGCCAGTCCTGGGGGGTCGGGCCGACTGTCCTGCCGATGAGCGACGGGGCCGTGCGCACCATCGTCAGCACGGACGAGGGCGACCTGCCCTTCCAGGAGTATTTCGTTCATCGCCGCTGCGCGCCAAAGGTCAGGGGCTTTCGCTTCGAGGGCATCGAAACAGCGGAACCCGCCCCGGGTGTGGTCGAGGCGCTCCAGGCAGCGGATGCAATCCTCCTCTGCCCGTCGAACCCCTGGGTCAGCATCGACCCCATCCTGCAAGTCATCCAACTGCAATCCACCATCCTGCATCCACCGCCCATCATCGCTGTCTCGCCCATCATCGGCGGACAGGCCGTCAAAGGCCCCGCCGCGAAGATGTACGCCGAGTTGGGCATCCAGCCGTCCGCCCTGGCGGTGGCCCATCACTATCAGAACCTGTTACGCGGCTTCGTGCTGGACACCGTGGACGCAGAATTGCAGGAAAAAATACCCATTCCGACCCTGGTCACGAATACACTTATGAAGGACCTTACAGATCGCGCCACTCTTGCGCAAGCCGTGCTACACTTTATAAGGAACCTGTCATGACACTTTGGGCCATCATCCCTGTCAAGCCTTTGCGGCGTGGAAAATCGCGCCTGGCTGGAACATTATCGGAAGACGAACGGGAACAGCTCAACCAGGATTTGCTCGTACATACCCTCAAGACCCTGACAGGCCTGAAAGAACTGGAACAGGTGCTGGTGGTAAGCCGCGACCCGCACGCCCTGACCATCGCCCGCAACCACGGGGCGCGCACTGTGCGGGAGGATGGTCAGCCTCACTTGAATACCGCCTTGCAGCGCGCCACCATCGTAGCCAAAGTTTACGCCACCCGCGGCGTGCTGGTGCTGCCGGCCGACCTGCCCCTGCTCACCCGCGAGGACGTGCTGACCCTGCTTGAGAAGGCCATCCAGCCGCCGGTGGTGGTCATCGCTCCCGACCGTCACGGCAAGGGCACCAACGCCCTGTTGATGTCACCTGCAGGCCTGATCGAATATGATTTTGGAGACGATTCCTTCCAACGTCACTGTGACCGCGCCCGCCAGGCCGGCGCGCGCCTGGAAGTGGTCGACCTGCCCTCCCTGGGGCTGGATCTCGACATCCCGGAGGACCTGGCCCTGCTGGAAAAGTTCAAGCAGATCATAATTCGATGACAGAATCCTTGTTTTGAGGTTTCATTCGTCATTATCTGCATGGATTTGGGGGTGCTATAATGATTCAAAAGTTTGTCATACAACTTAAGAATCAAGAGGTGTCCCATGGAAGACAAGGCAAACGGCTGTTCGCTTTTCATGACGAAGAAACAGCTCGAAACCGAACTGCTCCGCTGCGAGTATTGCGAGGAAAAACCCTGCAAGGAGGCCTGCCCCGCCAATTGTTCCCCCTTCGACTTCATCATGGCGGCGCGCATGGACCATCCGTCCGATATCAAGCGCGCTGCGGGCGAGATCATGCACGCCAATCCGCTGGGCGGGGTGTGCGGCCTGGTTTGCCCGGATACGCTCTGCATGGCGGCCTGTGCCCGCAAGAAATTCGACGGTTCGATCAACATTCCCGCCGTACAGGCCACCATCATCCAGATGGCCAAGGACCTGGGCGGCATTCCCGAGTTTTCGAAACCCGCATGGAACGGAAAGAAAGTGGCGGTCGTCGGTGGCGGTCCCTCGGGTTTGGGCGCGGCTGCCGCGCTCGGACAGTTGGGCTATGAGGTCGAAATCTTCGAGGCCCGCGAAAAACTGGGCGGCATGATGAACCTGATCCCCGATCACCGCCTGGACAAGCAGGTGGTTGAGTCCGATATCGATTTCGTGCTGTCGCTGGGCAAAATCTCGGCAAAGACCGGGGTCAAGATCGAAAATCCGCAGGAGCTGCTCCAGCAGGGCTTCGACGCAGTCTGCGTCACGGTCGGCTTGTGGAAGCCTATCGAACTCGGCATCGAAAACGAAAATCTGGCGCTCAAGATGGTGGACCTGCTCGGCAACCCGGGCGCGTACAACTTCGAGGGCACGGTGGCCGTCGTCGGCGGCGGCGCCACGGCTGCCGACTGCGCCTTCACCGCGAAGGAACGCGGCGCGAAGCGCGTCGAACTCTTCATGCTCGAAAAACTGTCCGAGATGCCGCTGACCGGGCGTGAGCGCCAGGAACTGCTCGACTTCGACATCGAAGTCAACGGGCGCGTCCGCCTGACCCGCATCCAAAAAGGCGAAAACGGCGTGGCAGGCATCGAAACGATAAAGGTCCAACTGCCCGAAGGCCAACCCTTCAGCCCCGCCAACATCCGCGACCTGGAAGGCACCGCAGGCGTCCGCAGCGACATCGACACCGTCATTATTGCCATCGGCATGCGCTCGACCCTGCCGCGCGAAGGAGCGCCTGGCGTCTTCCTCGCGGGCGACATGATGACCGGGCCGAAGACCGTGGTCGAGGCCGCCGCCTCGGGCAAGAATGCCGCGCTCGAGATCGATGCCTGGCTCAAGGGACAGGAAAAGCCCGTCATCAAGAAGGCCACCAAATCCTATTTCGCCCTGCCTGGCTACAACCTGCGCCCCGTCTCGCTCGAAGCGGATTTCTTCGGGCGCACCATCCGCTCCCCGTATCTGCTCTCCGCCTCGCCTGTCACCGACGGTCTGGAGCAAATGGAAAAGGCCTACAAGGCGGGTTGGGCGGGCGGCATCCTCAAGACTGCCTTCGACAACGTCCCGATCCACATCCCCTCGGAATACATGTTCACCTTCAGCCCGCTGACCTACGCCAACTCGGACAATGTCTCCGGGCATTCGCTCGACCGCGTATGCCGCGAGATCGAGCACCTGGTCAAGCAATGGCCTGACCGTCTGACGGTCGGCTCGACCGGCGGCCCGGTCACGGGCCAGGAGGATTGCGACCAGACCGGCTGGCAGTCCAATACCAAAAAGCTGGAAGCCGCAGGCGCCATGGCCATCGAGTATTCGCTATCCTGCCCGCAGGGCGGCGACGGCACCGAGGGCGACATCGTCTCGCAGAACGCGGCCCTGACCGCCAAGATCATCGACTGGGTCATGGAGGTCGGCGACCCGAACGTGCCCAAGCTGTTCAAGCTGACCGCGGCCGTCACCTCGATCATCCCGATCCTGCGCGCCATCCGCCAGGTGCTCGACAAGTACCCGCACAAGAAGGCGGGTATCACCCTGGCCAACTCCTTCCCCACCCTGGGATTCCGCCCCGCGGCCAACCGCCGCTGGGAGGAAGGCGTCATCGTCGGCATGAGCGGCGAAGGCGTGACCCCCATCTCGTACCTGACGCTGGCCAATGCCGTCCCCGAAGGCATCGAGATCTCTGGCAACGGCGGGCCGATGAACTACAAGGCCGCCATGGACTTCCTGGCGCTGGGCGTCAAGACCGTTCAATTCTGCACCATTGCCATGAAGTATGGCGTGGGCATTGTGGACGACCTCGAATCGGGCACGGCCTTCATGATGCAGGAACGCGGCATCAAGTCGATGCAGGAACTGATCGGCATCGCCCGCCCGCACCCCATCACGGACTTCATGGCCCTCACCCCGGTCAAGAAGATCTCGCACTTCAACTACGACCTGTGCACCTCCTGCGGCAACTGCGCGCGCTGCCCGTACCTGGCCATCGAACTCGATGAACAGGGCCGCCCGCACAGCAACCCGGTCCACTGCATCGGCTGCTCGATCTGCGCCAAGAAGTGCTTCACCGGCGCCATCACCATGCGCGACCGCACGCCCGAAGAACTGGCTGTGCTGGTGGAAAACTAAACCTTGTAAACACGAAGGACACAAAGATCACGAAGGAAGGCCGTAAGAAGAAATGATTTCCTTTGTGTACTTGGTGTCCTTCGTGGTGATTTTTTCACGAGAGGAATAACTCATGACAACCAGATTTGAGAACGGCATCGTCGTCACCCTCGGCAAGCACAACCGCGTCCTCTGGAACGGGTCGGTCGTCACCGACGGCGAGAACATCCTCGCCATCGGCGGCGCGGCGGAGATGAAGCAGAAATATCCCCATGCGGACTCGGTGGACTGCACGAACAAGGTGGTGCTGCCCGGCTTCATCTGCACGCACCATCACTTTTACTCCACCTTTGCGCGCGGCATGTTCATCCCCGGCGAACCCGCCTCCAACTTCGTGGAAGTGCTCGAGCGCCTGTGGTGGAAGGTCGACCGCGCCATCGTCGGCGAGGACATTCTGCTCTCGGCGCAAATCCCGCTGATCGAAAGCATCCGCAACGGCACGACCACCATCATCGACCATCACGCCTCCCCCTCGGCCAGCGACGGCTCGCTCGACGTGATCGAGTCTGCGGTGCGGCAGGCGGGTGTGCGCGCTTCGCTGTGCTACGAAGTCTCGGATCGCAACGAACACGGCGAGGGAATCCGTGAAAACGAACGCTTCATCAAAAAGGTCGGCAAGGGGGACGGTCAGATCGCGGCCATGATGGGCTTGCATGCCTCATTCACCGTGGACGATGATACAGTCGCGAAATGCGTGGGGATCGCGAAGGACGCGGGGGTGGGATGCCATATTCACGTAGCGGAAGATGCCGCGGACAGGCAGGATTCGCTCGCTAAATATGGCATCCCCACCGTGGAACGCCTGCACAGGCTGGGCATGACCGGGGAAAAGTCCATCTTCGTGCATTGCGTCCACATCGATGAAGCCGAGATGGACACCATCGCGTCCACGAACACCATTGTGGTCCACAACCCCGAGTCGAACATGAACAACGCCGTTGGCGTCACCCAGGTGCTGAAACTGCTCGGCAAGGGCATCCTGGCCGGTCTCGGCACAGACGGCATGAACTCGGACATGCTCACCCAGATGCGCTGCGCTTACCTGCTGCACCGCCTCGACAACCGCGATCCGCGCGTGGCCTTTATGGAAGCGCCTCAGCTGCTTCTGCAAAACAACGCCGACATCGTGGAGCGCCAGTTCGGCATCCGCGTCGGCGAACTGGCCGAAGGCCGCCCCGCCGACCTGGCCATCCTCGACTACATCCCACCCACCCCAATGGACGAGAACAACTTCCTCGGCCACCTCATCTTCGGCATGGTCGATGCCACCGTGGACACCACCGTCTGCCGCGGCCAAATCCTGATGAAGAACAAGCAAATCCTCACGATGGACGAGGAACGCCTCGCCGCCCGCTCGCGCGAACTCGCCCCGCAGATGTGGAAGCGCTTGCAGGCCATGTAATTACCCCTGTCGAACAAAAAAACTGTCCCCGCGCGGGGACAGTTTTTTTACACACGCCGCCAAAAATGGCCGTGCGATATGCAGATTCTCAGGGAGCGTGAGGTCAAGCCAGCGCAGCAGCCGACCGGCCGGCCGCGCGGGATTTTTCGAGCATTGCGGTCACTTGCGGATGTTTGCATAGGAAACAATATCCAAATGGCAGTGCATGCTTGCATACACTGGGACCTTCCATCTGACATTCTGCAAACTGGTCGATGCCAATGTCCGCGATGCGGCAATTCTGCAGGTCACATTCAGGCAATACTTTGGCTGTTGTCGTCTTGGTCATTGCTCCTGCTCCATGTACAAAATAATTACCTAGCAGGCTGTCGGAGAACCCAACCAATGCCGCTTTTTGACCGCGAAGCGCGCTAAGACCGCAAAGAAAACCTTTTAAACATCACGTTCCTGGCGTCCTTCGCGGTTCAAATTAGCGTTTTGCGCCTTGAAACATCTCTCTCCGACAAACTGCTAGAAACTTGGTATCAGT
>JBMOMS010000012.1:5181-31897 GCA_049324895.1 Chloroflexota bacterium | reverse complement strand
GGCCGTCTTCCTGGTCAAGGCCATGTACGGCACGGACTACATACCCCCCGCTGCAAGCGGTGCGATCTTCGCCGACGTTCCCGCCGACGGCTTCGCGGCCGCCTTCATCGAACAGCTCGTTGCCGATGGCATCACCGGCGGCTGCGGCGGCGGCAACTTCTGTCCCAACAAATACATCACCCGCGCCGAGATGGCCGTCTTCCTCGTCGCGGCCTTCAACCTGCCGTAGTTTCAAGTTCCCGCCCCCATCTTCCCGGTGAACCCTGCTGGAAGATGGGGGTGGCTCTCAAAAAATCATTCGGGTGCGTTCCATTTGAGTTAGAACAGGTGGTTGAGTAGGCGACGCTCCCCAGTCGCCGTACACCTGCACTCCCTGGCACCGCCCGTGATTTGCTTGGCAAATCAGGCAGGTGTGCGCCAGGTGCAAGTGCAGGTGTACGCAGCAAAAACCGCTGCTACTCGACCACCATTGCGGGTTTCAACTGAAATGAAACACACCCAAATCATTCAGTGGTATTCGGTTTCAGCGGAGGCCCGCTTTTCGGGATCGAAGGGCTGCCAGCGGCAATCTTTTTTGCGGCAACCTGGCTGAAGGCTTGCAAATCGCCCTGTGTCAACTTTGGAACAGGTATAATAACGGGGCAAAAAAAATCCAACCCCAAAAAACAACCATGCCTACCATTTACCAGGCTCTTGCCGAAATCGAAAAGAATAACGAAACCGCCGCCCTCTGTACGGTGGTGACCAGCCAGGGTTCCACGCCGCGCCATGTGGGCAGCAAGATGCTCGTCTATCCCGACGGGCGCTTCATCGGCACCGTCGGCGGCGGGGACATGGAGCACCGCGTGCTCGACGAGGCCAGGATCGCCATGTCCGACGGGAAGGCGCAGATGATCAAATACAGCATGGTGGATCCCAGCCGCGGCGATGTGGGCGTGTGCGGCGGGACCGTGGAGGTGTTCGTGGAACCCATCCTGCCCGCCCCAACGGTGGTCGTCGTCGGCTCGGGACACGTGGGCAAGGCCGTCGTCCACCTGGCCAAGTGGCTGGGATTCCGCGTGGCTGTCAGCGACGACCGCGCCGAATTCTGCAATCCCGAGGCCGCGCCCGGGGGAGACGCCTACTACCCCGTCCCGATGGAAAAGTTAACGGAACAGTTCAAGGTGACGAAACAAACCTACTTCGTGCTGACCACGCGCGGATCCAATGTGGATGTGCCCGGGCTGCCCAGCCTGCTGGCATCGCCCGCCGCCTACATCGGCGTGATCGGCTCCAGGCGCAGGTGGGCGATGACCGTCAAAGGCTTGCGGGAAGCGGGCGTTTCGGACGAGGCCATTGCCCGGGTCCACTCCCCGATGGGCCTGGAGTTGAACGCCGAAACACCCGAAGAGATTGCCGTCAGCATCCTGGCCGAGATCCTGATGCTGCGCGACCAGGGCACGGGAAAGATGATGAAGGCTTGAAATGACGCTTCCACCCAACCAGCGCATGTTCCACGGCGGCATCCGCGCCGCCGCCCTGGCCGACCAACTGGCGGCGCGCTTCAATGACCGCCAGCACAAGACCCGCGTCGAGGCGCGCGGCGAGACGGCCCTGGTGCAAGTCGGCTCGAAACACGGCACGCCGGTCACCGTCCACATTGCGGATACGGAGGGCGGCGTGCTGGTGACCATGAGCCGCGACCGCGACTGGCTCGACCGCAGCGCAGACGCCAGCGAGCTGCTCGAACGCGCCGCAACCAGCCCTCTCTCGCTGCTGGCGGCCCTGCCCGATTTGATCGGCGAACTGCAACAGGAGAACGTCGCCCCGCAGCTTTGGAACGCCATCAACGACATCTGTGCCCTGACCCGCTCCCTGGCCGGCGAACGGAACGCGCCCGCCAACCCCAGGGTCTGCCAATACTGCGGCGTGGCCAACGACCCGGAATACGAGACCTGTGTGGGCTGCGGCGCGGCCCTGCCCGTCGACCTGCCGCGGGTCTGCCCCAAATGCAGCCGACAGCACAGCTCGGACGCGCTTTTTTGCCAGGCCTGCGGCACGCGCCTGGTGGAAGGCTGACCCTGCAACGATTTGCGCGCGATAGCGTATAAAAATAAGACAAACGGTTCTTGTATCCCCAAGTCCATTCGACTATAATCAAGCCGTTACAACGATAACAAGGAGAGAAACATGGCCAGAATTTTTGATGTCATCGAATATCCCAATGAGATGAACGATGAGCTTGTCCACCGCTTCCCCGAGCAGGGCATCGGCGACTTTCGCATCGGCTCACAGGTGATCGTGCGCGAAAGCCAGCGGGCGGTCTTCTTCCGCGACGGCAACGCCCTGGACGTGTTCGGCGCGGGCCGCCACACCATCGCCACCGCCAACATCCCGCTGCTGATCGATTGGATCGGCAAGGCCTTTAACGAGCGCACTCCCTTCCCCGCCGAGGTGTACTTCGTTTCGATGAAGGAGTTCCCCAACAAGAAGTGGGGCACCCCGCAGCCGATCATCGTTCGCAACCCGGGCATGGGCCTGGGTGTGGCGCTGCTGCAAGGCTTCGGCACCTACTCCTTCCAGGTGAGGGACGCGCAGCAATTCGTCACCCAGATCGTCGGCGCCCAACAAGCCTATCGCACCTCGGAGATCGAGGAACGCCTGCGCACCATGCTGCTCTCCAAGTTGCAGGATGTGCTCGGCGAGACCGGCGCGAAACATTCCGTGCCCGAGATCATCGGCCTGACCGAAGAGATCGGCGCCGCGGTGCGCGCCAAGGCCCAGGATGACTTCGAAGCCATCGGCCTGACCCTCAAGACCTTCTACGTCGGCAACATCAAGCCGAGCGACAAGTCGGCCCAGGAATTGCGCGACATGGGCATGCTCGACATGGCCACCTACACCCAACTGCAGGCCGCGGACGCGATGCGCGATGCGGCCCAGAATCCCAGCGGCGGCGCAGGCCTGACGGCCGGCATCGGCGCGGGCATGGGCATCGGCAACCTGATGCAGCAGGCCACCTCGGGCGCCATGCAGCAGCAACAGGCCGCCAACGCGGGCGGAGGGGCCGCTCCCAAGGCCTCGGTCCCCGACGTGATGACCCCGGCCGAAGCGGCCGCTTACATGCGCGTCTCCGAAGAGGACGTCATCGCCGCCATCCAGGCCGGCGACCTCAAGGCCAAGAAACTCGGCAACGCCTACCGCATCAGCAAGGAAGTGCTCGACGCCTTCCTCAAGGAATAACGCGGCTGTACTGCCTGCATGCAAAGGAGCCTGGTGAATGCCAGGCTCCTTTTTTTGCATCCCAATCCCCGCCTTACAAAATTGTCGATACCCCGCCGCTCAATCCAAATTCCACGGCGCGGGGATTATAATTTTTGCCATTCAACACGAGGAGAAATCAGCATGTCGAAGGATCGTGTTTCCAAATTCGCCAGTCCTTCGGCGCGGCGCGTGAACGCAGAAAATATGGACGGTCAAAGGGAGCGCGCGTTGTGAGCGAAACCCCCACAGAGACCGACGCGCGGCAAGTCTTGAGAGAACTGGCAGAGACAGAGCGGACCAAACTGGACCGCCTCTATCAACGGGACCTGCGTGAAATATGGCCCATCGATTATCCGCAGATGGACCCGCGCATGATTGGTCGAATCGCCGCACAGGAGGTGAACGCCCTCCTTCATTTTTTGGGCAACGCTCCCATCCCCGGCCGCGAACACGGAGCCTGGCTGTCGCAAACCGGCATCGGCCATCAAACGCTGCTCCAATTGGGAAAAGCCACACGCCAGTTCGTTGCAACCCGCGTCAAAGGGGACCTGCTCCCAGATGCCTTGAATTTGGTGGACCAATACGAGGAAGCCGTTTGCCTGGGTTTCATCCAGGCACGCGAGCAGGCCTTGCGGGTCGAGCAGGACTGCCTCCGCAGAATGCGGCAATCCCAGCCGCTGGATGATGCAGACGGCAAAGCCGACCCACAGCGATTCCTTGCGCGCATCGGTCACAAAATACGCACCCCCCTGGGGGCCATGATGGGGTTGACGGAAATGCTGCACGAGGATGTGTATGGATCGTTGAATGAACGGCAAAGGAATTTGACCGGCCGCATCCTCGATAATGCCGCCATTCTCAACCGCATGGTTTCCGAAATCCTGGATCGGTTCCAATTCGAGGCTGGCCGGTTGCGCCTCGAACAGGAGACTTTTGCCCCCAGCGCCATCGTCGAAGCAGTGTATTCCACTGCCCTGTCGGCAGCCCTCCAAAAGGAAATTTTCCTGCACAAAGAGATTGCGGCCAACGCCCCGCAAACTGTGGTGGGGGATCGGGCCAGGGTGGAGCAAATCCTCTCGAACCTGGTAACCAACGCCATTCAATTCACGCATCGGGGCGGGGTGACAATACGCCTGGACCGTCCGACAGATGCTCTCTGGACTCTCCGCATCGAAGATACGGGCGTGGGAATTGCCGAAGAAGACCTGGAAACAATCTTCCAGCCGTTCCGCCAGGCGGACGAAAACGCCAGCCGCAAAGAGCGGAGAATCGGCCTGGGACTGTCGACCGCCTTCCTGTTGGTCAGCGCCATGAACGGGACGATCCACGCAGAAAGCAGGCTGGGACGGGGCAGTACCTTCACCGTGACTCTGCCTGTCCAACCTGAGCAACAAGGATAGTTCAAAAGGAATCAAAAAAATGGACATACAGCCGCTGGCATTGGTAATCGAAGATAACGAAGACCAGAACCTGGTCTTCACGACTGCGCTGCAACAGGCAGGCTACCAGGTTGACTCGCTATTCAACGGCGAGGCGGCGCAACTGCGGCTGTTGGAAGTCGTTCCCGAATTGGTGATCCTGGACCTGCACATGCCCGATATCGACGGCAACGTGATCCTGGGCCAGATTCGGGCCGACAAGCGCCTGCTGCACACCCGCGTCATCCTGGCCACCGCAGATGCGGCCTTTGCCGGCAGCCTGCAGCCCCAGGCCGACCTGGTCCTGCTGAAACCGATCAGTTTTTCACAACTCAGCCAACTGGTCAGCCGGTACATATCCCATCCCAGGATCCCGCCCTTCTAAAAACATCAGCCATAACAATTCAGTCTTGCGGGGGAAATCGCCGCCGCCTGTCCTGTTACCGAAAAAAAAGACTCTCCCGTGGGAGAGTCTTTTGGATTCAGCGCTTTCAGTCCGTTTATTCGAGTGCAGACAAGACATCCGCCACGGCAGCCAGCACGTCGCGCGCCAGGACCGGGGCTGTGGCGCCCAGGGCCTCGGCGGCTTCCAATCCCGCCCGCGCGTGGATCCAGGCCCCGGCCACGGCGGCGTCGAAGGCATCAACACCCTGGGCGCGCAGGCCCACGATCAGGCCGGCCAGCACGTCGCCTGTCCCAGCCCGCGCCAGGGCGGGGGAAGCCACGGGGATGATGGCCGTGCGGCCATCGGGCGAGGCGATGACCGTGAAGGCGCCCTTGAGCACCACCACGTGGCCCCATTCCTGCGCAAACCGCAGGGCAATGCCTTCGCGGTCGGCCTGGATTTCCTCCTTCGAGAGGCCGGTCAGCACGGACATTTCACCCGGGTGCGGGGTCAGCACGGCAGGCGCGGGCAGTTTCTTCGCCCACTCGGGGATTTTCGCCAGCAGGTTCAGCCCATCCGCATCCACAACCAGCGCGGGCAGCACGCCATTCTTTTCATCCTTCTTTTCGGCCTCGGCATGAACAAAGCCGATGCGCGCCGCGGATTTTTTCGAGACAGCCCTGCCCATCAACAGATTTTCGAGAAAGTCCCTGGTCGTATCCTCCAGGCCCAGGCCAGGCCCAACCAGCAGGGCGGTGGCGCGCTCGAAATTCCTGGCGAGCACTTCCGCTGCGCCGGCGGCAATCACACCCATTTCGTGGGGGAGCAGCACCCAGGTCGCTTCGGGGAGTTGTCCCGCCAGGGCGGTGTGCAGCGGGGCAGGCACAGCCAGCGTGACCAGTCCCACGCCCGAGCGATAGGCGGCCTCGCCGGCCAGCAGGGCCGCGCCCGTGTAATTGAGCGATCCCGCCGCGATCAGCGCCGCGCCGAAGGTGCCCTTATGCGCGTCGGACGGGCGCTCGGGCAGGCAGGCGGCGGCCACATCCTCGTCGACCACCTCACGCCGTACGCCCATCCAGGATTTGACATTCTCGTCCAGGCCGATATCGGCCACCAGCAGGTCGCCTGCCAGGTTGCTGGCCGGGGGTTTGAGCAGGCCCATCTTGATGGCCGCCATCGTCACGGTCATATCGGCGGGAATGGTTTCGACCGCAGCCTCGCCCGAGTCGCAGTCGACGCCCGAGGGACAATCCACGGCCACCACAAAGGGCGGTTCGTCCATCTCCTCCAGGGCGGCATTGACCGCGTCCAGCACCTGGGCCACATCGGCATTCAAAGGGAGGCGCGTGCCCGTGCCAAGCACGCCATCGATCAACACGTGCGCGGTTTCGAGGGAGGCATTCAGGGAGGCAAAACCCTTGTCCCTGGCGGCCTCGACCACTTCGCCGCCCATTTCGAGAAATTGCGCCACCAGCTCGTCATCCTTGGACTTGCGTTTGACCAGGTAGGCGCGCGCCGTCCAACCGTCGGCGGCCAGGTGAGTCAATGCCACCAGCGCGTCCCCGCCGTTGTTGCCCGGCCCGACCAGGCCCAAAATTTCGATGTCCTCTTCCTCTTCGTAAAAAAACGGCAGGTCGAGAATGGCATAGGCCAGTTCGCGGCCTGCGTTTTCCATCATGTCTTCGTAGGAGAGGCCGTTGGCGTCGGCTTCCTTTTCGATCTCACGCATCTGCGCAATAGAGACCAGTTTCATGGGTTCCTCCAGTAAAAAATAGTGTCGCCTGGGAATGCCAAAGTCGGGAGACGTTGGACTCCGGTTCAAAATGATGTATGGATTGTACCCAACAAAGGTAAAAGTTTTGTATGCGTTTTCGAGGCGGATGATGATTTTTCCACACCACACATAGCTGACGGGCGCAATGTAGCAAATTGCGCCACAACTTCATTTGGTAACGGTCCTGCTCATTTTTTAATGGATGAAAACCTTGACAAATGCTTAAAATGGTCTATGCTTGCGCAATGTTGTTTTCGAACAACAATGACCGTTTATCGAAAGGAGAGAGTTGCCATTCGTTAAAGGATAACTGTTTTGCCTACGCCAGAAAAAATTCAAGGCAACAAAAACTTTCTCTTGGAGGAGAACATGAAAAAACTGCTTGTGTTGGTCAGTCTGCTTGTAGCGGCCTCGCTTGTGCTCACCGCGTGCGGCTCGCAAAGCAAGACGCCTGAATTCAACTCGCTGGAGGATCTGTCAGGTTACGCGTTATGCGCCGGCACCGCCACCACCTACGATTACTGGCTCAACAATGACATGGAGGGCCTCGGCCTGCCTGCGTCGTCCATCTATTCCAAGGCGCCCGATGGCATCACTGTCGTGACCCTGGAAACCGACCAGGAATGCGCCCAGGCACTGGTTGCGGGACGCGAAGATTTCGTGGGCTACGTCACATCTGAAACGGTCGTGGATGCGAACATTGCCGCAGGCTTGCCCGTCAAGAAACTGGGCGACCCCGTTTATTCGGAGGACCTGGCTGCCGCGTTCGACAAATCGTCCACGCTCGACACCACCTCCCTGCGCGCGGAAGTGGACAAAGTCTTTGCCCAAATGCATGCTGACGGTACGCTGTCCGCGCTTTCGAACCAGTGGTTCAAGGTCGACCTGACGCAATCTCCCACCGGAACCGCCTTCACCTCGTCGACCGCTGCCCCGATGGATGGCGACCTGCTTTCAGCGATCAAGGAACGCGGGTACCTGCTCGTCTCGACAGACCCGAACTACGAACCCCAATCCTTCCTCAACACCGATGGCCAGCGCCCCGCTGACAGCAAATGTCCCGCAGATACCCTGACTGCTGTCGAAATGCAGGGCTTTGATGTGGATGTCGCGAAAGCGGTTGGTGAAGCGCTTGGTGTGGAAACCTGCTTTGCCACCCCCTCATGGGATACCATCACTGCCGGTAACTGGGCAAACAAATGGGACCTGAGCATCGGTTCCATGACAATCACCACCGAGCGCCAGAAAATCCTGGATTTCAGCATCCCGTACTATTTCACGCCTGCTGTCGTTGCCGTCAGGGCAACAGCTCCTTGATTTAGAAAACGCAAAAAGGAAAGCGGTATTCTATGCCGCTTTCCTTTTTATTTCCAGTCGTTCCACATATTCGGAGGCACAGATGGCATCCACCGTCAACCCGGAGCAGGCGCCCCAATCACAGGCGGAACTTCTATATCAAGCACACCTGCGTAAGGAGCGTATCTTCCGCACCCATGTCGGCGTGACGTGGCTGGTCCTACTTGTGATCATTGTATATTTATTTAGCGGACAAAATTTCCTCGGCATCAAAACCATCGAGTTGGATGGCGATTTCATCAGCAGCAACCTGGCCTTCATCGCACAAGGGCTTGGAGAAACCATCCGCATCTCGGTGTTATCCATTCTGCTGGCCATGATCCTGGCCTTGCTGGCCGCATTGGGACGCCTGTCCACTTTCCCGCCCTTCTACGCTGTCAGCACCTTCTACGTTTCCCTGATTCGCGGCACACCGTTATATCTTCAAATCTTCTTTTTCTTCCTGGCCCTGCCGCAGCTGGGTATCGTCCTGCCAGGATTGATGGCCGGCGTGATCGCCCTCGGCCTGAATTATGGCGCGTACATGAGCGAAACCTTTCGCGCGGGCATCGCCTCGGTCAGCAAGGGACAGCGTGAAGCCGCGCTGGCCCTCGGCATGACGCCCGGCCAGACCATGCTGCGCATTGTCATCCCGCAGGCGCTGCGCTTTGCCATCCCGCCCATGGGCAATGACTTCATTGCCATGACCAAGGACTCAGCCCTGGTCTCGGCCACGGGATTCGTCCACGAACTGATGTGGCGCGCCACCAAGGTCGGACGCGCGCAGTTCAACAACCTGGAGGCGCTCATCGTCGCCGCCGTGTTCTACTGGGGCCTGACCTTGATCCTGACCTATTTCCAGAACCGCCTCGAAGCCCGCATGTCCAGGGGAGACCGCTAACATGTCAGCCATAGTAAAAATTTCCAATCTCGACAAGTATTTCGGACGCTTGCACGTGTTGAAGGACATCTCGCTCGAAGTCCAGCCGCGCGAAGTGGTCTGCATCATCGGGCGCAGCGGTTCGGGCAAGAGCACCCTGCTGCGCTGCATCAACTTCCTCGAAGAGCCATCCCACGGCACCATCGAAGTGGACGGCCTGGTTGTGGCGGGCGGCGAAAAGGGCAAGGAGCACCGTCAACTGGTTCATGACCTGCGCCTGCGCACAGGCATGGTTTTCCAGGATTTCAATCTCTTCCCGCACATGAGCGTGCTCGAAAACGTGATCGAAGGCCCCGTCACCGTCAAGAGGATGGATCGCGCCAAAGCCATCGAGTTGGCCGAGTACAACCTCAACAACGTCGACATGCTCTGGAAAAAAGATGAGTATCCCAACCGACTCTCGGGCGGCCAGAAACAGCGCGTGGCCATCGCCCGCGCCCTGACCATGGAACCGCGCGTGATGCTCTTCGACGAACCCACCTCCGCGCTCGACCCCGAATTGATCGGCGAGGTGCTCACCGTCATGAAAAAGGTCGCCCTGGAAGGCATGACCATGCTGGTCGTGACCCACGAGATGGGCTTCGCCAAGGAGGTGGCCGACCGCGTGGTGGTCATGGCCGATGGACAGATCATCGAGGATGCCGCGCCTGAGGAACTCTTCGAGAACCCCAGGGATGCGCGCACCCTCGCCCTGATCGAACGCTATCGCTCGGGAAGCAATTAATATGCCGCTTGCCATCGCCCGCCAGGTCAGCGCGCGCTTTGCGGAGTGCGAACTGACCCACATCCAACGCCAGCCTATCGACATTGCCAAAGCCCGCGCCCAACACGCCGCATACGTCCGCGCGCTGCAGGGACTGGGCTGTCACGTGGTGGAGTTGCCCGCCGAGGATGACCTGCCCGATTCGGTCTTCGTCGAGGATGCAGCCTTTATCCTGCCCGAGGTGGCCGTCGTCACCCGCCCCGGGGCCGACTCGCGCAAGCCCGAGACCGTCTCCGTGGCCGATGCGCTGCGCCCGCACCGCGACCTGCTCTTCGTGCATGAACCCGCCACCATCGACGGCGGCGACGTGCTTGTCCTGGATCGGGACATCTACGTCGGCCTGTCCTCACGCACCAACACAGCCGCCTTGCAGCAATTACAGTCCATGCTAGGCAGGTACGGCTACCGCATTCACGGTGTGGCGGTCGGCGAATTCCTGCACCTGAAAAGCGCCGTCACCCGCCTGGACGAGGAGACCCTGCTGCTCAACCCCCGGTGGGTGGACGCGACCCTCTTTGGGAAATTCAAGCAGGTCGAGGTGGCCCCCTCCGAGCCGATGGCCGCCAACATCCTGGTCATCCGCGGCGCAGGCCTCTACCCAAACAACTTCCCCGAGACGCAGGCGCGCATCGAAGCACACGGCGCGAAAGTCATCACGCTGGACGTCTCGGAGCTCGCCAAGGCCGAAGGCGCCGTGACTTGTTGCAGCCTGATCCTGCAATAACGCCAATCCCCGTTATATTGCCGTACATCCGTCATTGCAAGCCGCCAATCTTTTTTTGGCGGCGAAGCAACCTCAGAATTGCCGCTGGGATTGCCTCGGGCAAGAGCAAGGAGCCCTGCAATGACGAATAAGGCGGTGCGTATGAGAGCCCCCCGTCAGCGCTGACGGGGATTTTTTATCGGGGACAGGCGCGAGGGCGGGTATAATGTCTGCCTGCCAGAATTCGCCCGAAAGGTCATCCAATGTCAGAACAGAAAAAATCAGCCAGTGCCCGCTACTGGGAGGAACACCTGCTCAGTTGGGAAGCCAGCGCGTATTACAAGGACACCCCGCAAAAAGCCAACTGGTGGGACCGCCTCTCCACCTATTTCCGCGGCGATGCAATGTACGTGCGCATGCAAACCGCGCTCGAACTGGGCAGGCCGTACCTCCAGGACAAGGCCGTCATGGACGTGGGCTGCGCCTCGGGGCGCTTCGCCGTGCAGCTGCTCCAGGCGGGCGCCGCGCGAGTGATCGGCGTGGATATTTCCGCCGAAGCCGTGCGCCAGGCACAGGAACACAGCCGCGCCCTGGGCCTGGACGAAAAGCTGGATTTCCGCGTGGAGGATCTGATCCACCCGCAGGGGCCGCTCCCGCGCGTCGACCTGGTCACGGCGCTGGGCGTGATCGAATATTTCGACCCACCCACCATGTCGAAATTCCTCGGCAACCTGAACACCCGCTACATCCTGCTCGACTTCCCCGACCTGAGCCGCTCCAGGGATTTTCCCACCTGGCCGCTGCGCCAAATTTACATCCGCGTCAACCGCCTGCCTGGCGTGTTCCTGTATTCACTGGAACAGTTCGCCCGCATCGCGGAGCCGTTCGGCTTTGCGAACCTGCGCGTAATCGCAAAGAACAACTTCTTCTACGTCACCAACCTGCCTGAATGATGCCCAAATACGCCTGCGTCACCCTCGACATGGAGCCTGACTACGGCGACCCGCTCGGGCGCATCCGCCTGCTGGATACGCCCGAGTTCTTCGAGCGCTTTGTCGGCCTGATCCATAAATACGATGCCAGGGTGACCATGTTCACCGTGACCTCGCTGTTCGAGACCCACGGCGCGGACTTCGAGCGGCTGGCGGCGCGCATCCCGCTGGAGTACGCCGTCCACTCGCACAGCCATGATCCGCACAACGCCTGCGGGTTGGATGAAGTGCAGGCTGCGCAGAAAGCGTACCAGAAATTCACGGGCCGCGCCCCCACGGGCTACCGCGCCCCCATCGGCCAGATCGACCGCGACGGACTGGGCCGCCTGATGGATTTCGGTTATCGATACGATTCGAGCGTCTACACTTCCATCCGCCCTGGGAAGTTCGGCTACTTCAACTTGCACCTGCCCAACATCCCATTCTGGCTGACGCGCGGCGGACGCGAGGCCCTGCTGGAATTCCCCTTCACCTCCATTTCCACCGTGCGGGTGGTGTATGCCTTGAGCTATGCCAAACTGCTCGGCTGGCCGCTATACTCCGCCCTGCTGCACCTGTTCGGCCTACCCGATGTGGCCCTGCTGCTTTTGCACCCCTACAACTTCTACACCAAACTGACCGCAGACGGCATTCAAGGCGTCGAAAGGCTGGCCCTGACCCGCAACGACGGGCACTCCTTCGAATATTTCGAACGGATGCTGGCCGACCTGCAAAAACGCGGTTACGAGTTCCTGTCCGTTGGCGAGATATACGAACGCATTCACGATCAGCCCAACCTGCCGCGCCTGGCCTGGGAGGAATGGCGTTAAATCAAAATCCCCGTCCAGGACGGGGATTTTTTCCTGCCGAGGGAGCAGTCGGTGTGCGCTGGAGAGGACTTGAACCTCCACGCCTTGCGGCACATGGCCCTCAACCATGCCTGTCTGCCAATTCCAGCACCAGCGCAAGCAGGCCGTATTATAATCGGGATGCTTTTCTTGTCAAGCAATATTGTGGTGACGACTTAAGTCGTCACTACGCACATAAAGGAGCAATGATGACGCGAATTGTTGTTGACGCCATGGGTAGTGACGAATTCCCCGTTCCCGATGTGGAAGGGGCCGTGATGGCCGCCCGCGAATATGGCGTGGAGATCATCCTGGTCGGCGACGAGGCAAAGATCAAGCCCGCCCTGGCAGCCGCCCAGCCTGGCAGCCTGCCCATCCGAATTGTACACGCCCCCGAGATGCTGACCATGAATGACAAGGGCGAGGACCTGGCCTTCAAGGCCCGCCACAAGGACGCCAAAAACTCGATGGCCGTCGGCATCGACCTGGTCAAGAAGGGCGAGGCGGATGCCTTCGTCACGGCGGGCAACACGGGCGCGGCCATGGTCACCTCCCTCTTCCGCCTGGGACGCATCCGCGGCGTGGAGCGCCCCGCACTGGCGCCCGTCTTCCCGACCGCCACAGGCTCGTGCGTGGTGCTCGACATCGGCGCCAATCCCGACTGCGAAGCGGTGCATCTTTATCAGTTCGGCATCATGGGCAGCATCTACGCGGAAAAGGTGCGCGGCGTGAAAAGCCCCAAGGTCGGGCTGGTCTCGAACGGCGAGGAGGAGGGCAAGGGCAATCATCTCGTTAAGGAAGCCACGCCCCTGTTCAAGGCCTCGAAATTGAATTATTACGGCAACGTCGAGGGCAAGGAAGTCATCGGCGGCAAGGTGGATGTGGCCGTCACCGACGGGTTCGTGGGCAACGTCATGCTCAAGACCTCCGAGGCGGTCGCCAAGCTGATCGTGGACAAGATCAAGACCGCCATCAAAGGCGGCGGACCGCTGGCCATGCTGGGCGGCATCCTGGTCAAGCCCGCGCTGACCCAGATCAAGAAACTGCTCGATCCCAGCGAGGAGGGCGCCGCCCCCCTGCTCGGCGTGAATGGATTGGTCTTCATCGGCCATGGCCGCTCGGATTCGATTGCCATCAAGAACGCCGTGCGCGTGGCGAAGAACGCCGTGGATGCCAAGGTGCTGGACGCCATGAAATCCGCCATCGAAGAAAGTCTCAAGAAGTAAGGATTGGAGTCCGAAGTCTCCCGGCTTCGGACAAATTACATTCAACTGGAACCTCATGAAAATCATCAAGAACGAAAAACTCATCGAACGCAACAGCAAGATCGGCAACTGGTCGAATATCGGCGGGCTGCTGGCTCTGCTGGCCGCCATATACATTTCCTTCGCGCGGCCCGAGTGGTTCAACTACTCCATCATCGCCATGTTGATCGGCTTCATCCTGACCCAGGTCAGCCTGTACATGGGCAACCGCTTCGGCCGCTCCCCGCGCCCCGACGAATTGCTGGACGCCAACCTCAAGGGCTTATCGACTGAATTTGCGATCTACCATTTCGTAACGCCCGTTTCGCACCTGCTGGTCGGTCCCGCAGGGATGTGGGTGCTGCTGCCTTACCGCCAGATGGGCGTCATCAGCTACCAAAAGAACCACTGGAAGATGTCGCGCGGCGGCTTTATCCAGGGCTATATGCGCCTCTTTGGGCAGGAGGGCCTGGGCCGTCCCGACGCCGATGCCAACGCCGAGACCAAGGCCATCACAGCCTTCCTCTCCAGGCACATGGAGGAAAGCCAGATCCCAACCATCCAATCCGTGGCAGTCTTTACCAGCGACAAGGTCGAACTCCAAACGGAGGAGGCCCCCATCCCCACCGTCAAACTCAAGCAGCTCAAGGAGTTCATGCGCCAGAAAGCCAAGGGACGCCTGCTTTCCCCATCGGAGGTCGAAAGGATCAAGGCGGCCCTGCCGCAGGCGGAAGAATAGGCTTGTGCGGCATTCCAAACCCACAGTTGAAAAGCGCACTTTTCAACGAGTGCGGTATATGATCTGGAACAGGGTCTTCTTAAAGTCACAGGGGTCACTTCAACGAGTACCGGCAAAGCAGGATTTGCCTCCGTTTTTTATGGAAAATCCTCCGTGTACAAAAAAGAGCCTCCCGACTTTAAGAAAGCCCTGTTTGGTGGAACGCAAAGCCTTGTCAAAGTCCACTGCCTCGACTATAATGGCGTTCGCTCCGGGTGCGTAGCTCAGTTGGTTAGAGCGCATGTATCACACACATGAGGTCGGGGGTTCGAGCCCCTCCGCGCCCACAAGACCGCCAGAAATGGCGGTCTTTCCTTTCCCACCCATGCCCCCATTGAGGGGATGAAAGGTCGGGGGTTCGAGCCTCGCGCAGCACCCTTTAGGGCCTCCGCGCCCACAAGACCGCCAGAAATGGCGGTCTTTCCTTTCCCACCCTGTCCGCACCACTAAAAAAAGACCCCGTCTTGCGACGGGGTCTCGTCTTGCCAGAGAACGCGACGAAATTACACGCCGCCGAGGCTGGAGTTGATCTTGGTGAAAACATTGCCAATGATCGGGCCGAGGATCATGAGGGCCGCGATAACAACGATGGCAACCAAAACAAGAATCAACGCGTACTCAACCAAGCCCTGGCCTTTTTCTTTGGGGGCAAATAACATAGTAGTAGTCTCCTTTCTTCTTAGATTCTCCTGGAGGCCGTCCAGTGAGTTATCCATATTATAACTAATTTAGTCAGATATGCAAGAAAAAAAACCTTGCATCATACTTTCAATTATGTTAATAATCTTCTTAACGGCCTGGCAAGCACAAGAGGGGGCTTTGCCAGTACAACGCCAACCTGGACGGGAACTAACCAGACACGGGCACCACGAAACTCACCCGCGTGCCTTTGCCAGCGGAACTGTCCACATCGAAGCTGCCGCCCAACATTTCGGCGCGCTCTCGAATGAGCTTCAATCCCAGGCTGGAGCCTTCCATCAATTGGCCGGTGTCGAAGCCCTTGCCGTTGTCCTCCACGCTGACGCGCAGGTTCTCGTTGCCCATGTCCAACTGCACCTTGACCAGGGTCGCCTGGCTGTGGCGGGCCGAATTACCCAACAATTCCTGGACGGCGCGAAACACCATCACCTCGACATACGGCTCGAGTCGGCGCTCGCTCCCCGTCAGGTTCAGGTTGATCTCCAGGGAGGTCTGTTCCTTGAATGCATCCACGTACTTGCGAATGGTCGGCACCAGGCCCAGGTCGTCGAGCATCATGGGACGCAATTCGAAGATAAAGTTCCGCACCTTCTGGAAGGTGCTCATGGCCGCCACTTTCAGGTTGCCCAACTCATCTTTTGCCTGGGCGGGGTCGGCATCCAACAGGCGCATGGCAATCTCGGTCTGGAGGATGAAATTGGAGAGCGCCTGGGCTGGACCGTCGTGCATCTGCCGGGACAGGCGTTGACGCTCGGCCTCCTGCGCCTTGACAATCATCTCGATCCCCTGCATGGCGCTTTTGCCTGTGCTCGAAGGGGCCGCCTGGGAGGGGCTTCCCAACTGCCCGGCAAACTCCAGAACCGCCTTGTATTTTTCGAGATGTTGGCGGTCGGTTTGCAGTTTGTCGAGCTGGCCGCGCATCACGAACAGGCGCTGCTGCGCGTCCAGGGCCGAGTCGTACGCCATGCGGATTTCCTCTGGAGAGAGCTGTCCAACCTGTTTTTGGACCTGCTGCAGGTGCGCCGTGATGGCCGCGTTGCGCTGGGTAAGTTTGTTCAACTCTCCCTGGCTTTGTTCGATCATCAGCGTCACTTCCCGCAAGGCGCGCTGGGTTTCCTCCCGCTCGGACTGGATATCGAGACCCTCGGAAGCAGGGCCGTCTTCGAGTTCGTCTATGAGAGTCATTCGCGCTGCTCCTCGCCGCTGAAATCGGCTTCCTTCAAAGTGACCCAGCCGCGCTTCAAAGCGTAAACAACAGCCTGGGTACGATCCTCCACCCCAAATTTGCGCAGGATCGCCGTGACGTGATTCTTCACCGTCTGGTGACTAATGCCCAGGATGCCGGCAATTTCCTTGTTGCTCAAGCCGCGCACTACACAGGCCAGCACTTCCATTTCGCGCTCGGAGAGCGGGTGGAAGGGGCTGCCCGGCTCACTGTAGGAGCGGCGGGCGCCTTCCATTTGTTCCTCGACCCAATGTTCGAGTTCGCGGCGGTTGAACACTTTCCCGTCCACCACGTATTTGCCATCCGCCACTTCGCGAATGATGCGGGGCAGGTTCTGGGGTTGCAGGTCTTTGGAGCAGTAGGCGGCGGCCCCAGCCAGGATGGCATGAATGGCCTGTTCCACATCGTCATAACCCGTCATCAGAAAGATGCGCGTGGGCAGTTTTTCCTGGGTGACCTGATGGGTGATCTGCTGGCCGTTCATGCCGGGCATGTTTACGTCCAGGACAGCCACCATGGGCCGCAGGGTGCGGATCAGGTTGAGGCCCTCTTCGCCGTTGGCTGCCTGAGCCACCACGTTCATGTCCGACTCAAGGGAGAGTGCATCCACCACACCCTGCCGAAACAGTGGGTGGTCGTCGACAACGATCAATGTAATCTGTTTCATGTGTCCCGTCCGGGTCGAAAGTTTTTCATGGCTGATATTTTAACCGATAAGCTCATTTCCAACGGTAAATTGTCATGTTAATGCCATCCGTCTGCCCGCTGATATCCGTTGTCGTAAAGATAACCTGCCGTCCATCGGGCAACTGCTCGTAGAAATCGGGGAAGACGATCAGGTAATCGGCGCCGGCGGCATCCAGGTGGGCGGCCAGGCGCGGCTCGTCGCGGATAAAGGGGATCACCTCGGGAGAAACCAGGCCGGCCAGGTCAATCAGGGTGTGGTTGTCGAAATAGCCCAGGGCGCCGATATCATGGACGGCCAGCGTGGCATCGGGCGGCAGGTTGGCCTCGGCCCAGCGGGCGGCATCCACCATTTGGCCTTCGATGAGCGCCACGTCGCGCGCGTAAGAGCTCGCTCCCAGCGCAACGAATAGAAGCAGAACCATCGCCAGGCTGGTGTTCCATACAGATGCAACCAGCCAATGATAGCGGCCAAAGACCCTGGACGCGGAAAATTCCACCACGGCCAGCAAGCCGCCCAGGAAGAGGATGGGCATGGCCGGCATGAGGTAGCGTCCATGCTGGTAGACGGGCAGGCGGGAAATGTACAGAAACATGTAACCAACGGCCCAGGCCAGGGCCGCCAGGCTGCCCCAAGCCCGCCCGCGCAGCACACGCGCGGCCCATAGAACAAGGGCCGGCGCAAGCAGGGCAGACGGCCCAGCCATCAATTGCAGCAGCAGCCTTCCCAGGCGGGTGAAAAAGGGAAGGTCCTGCCAGGCAGCGTATTCGGCCTGCTTGGCATAGAACGTATTGGGCATGGGGGTGCCGCCGATGAGCAGGTTGAAGAACAGATAGAAGACAAATAATACGCCGAACCCGATCAGATATTGCACCAGCGCGCGCAGGCGGGCCGCCCAGGTCGGCTCGGTGAGCAGGATGGTTAACACGACCGGCCCCAGCAGGGTCAGGCCGTCGGGGCGCACCCAAACGCTGAGTCCGGTCAGCAGGCCGAGGGCCAGGTAGCGGCGGGAGTTGGTCATCAGCGCGGCCAGGACGAGGGTCGTAATCAGGCCGTGAAGCAGGGTCTCCATCCCAGACATGGCCGCCCACAGATTGTGCCATTCCGCAATCATGAAAAGGCCGATCCAGGGGAGGCGCGGCTGGTAGATGGGGAGCAGGCGGCGGGCGGTTGTCTCACTCACGACGCCCAGCGCCCACAAGATCAACAGTCCCAGCAGGTAGGTCGAGGCATGGGGCGCAAGACGCAGCCAAAAGCCGACTGCCAGAAGGGTCGACCAAAGCGGTGAGGTGGAGCCAGCGGAAGGCGCGCCGGGGCGAAAGGCCCATTGTCCGTACTCGGCCAGGTTGCGCGCATAGGTCAGGTGGATCCAGGAATCATCGAGGGGAAACCCGATGCGGCCGTACAGAATACCGCAGGCGGCCAGGTAGATCGCGCCCGCGGCCAGGGTGGCTGCGCCCAAAATCCACAACAAGCGGTTGGGAAGTGGACTATGGAATGTAGAAGATGCGCGTGTCATTCACCTCACCCAGGTATTTAAAATGGGGAAATGTTTCGGGATGATCGTACAGGTCGCGCAGGGGTTTGAGTTTTCCCTGCGCCTCGAAGGCAAAGTAATGGATGTCGTAACGTTCGGCCACGTCGAGCAAGGTTTGCACATCCCCATAGGGTTGGGCGTAGGCGGGACGGCCGGTCATCAGGTAATAGCCGGGCGCGCTCAGCACGATGACAGGCTCATCGGGCGCCGCGCCGCGCTCGACCAGGTATTGTTCCACGGCGGGGTAGGAGAGTTCGCCCTCCTCCCAACCGAGGTGGAAGACCCGTTCCCAGACCACCCAGAGTGAAAGCATGACCAGCACCTGCACCAGGACGATGCGAAAGACGACAAAGGCCTGATGCGTGAAGCGGCCGCGGCTCCTGGCCCAGGCCACGACCTCCTCCAGAGCATGGGGAGCCAGGATGAAGAACAGGGGTTGCAGCGCGGCCCCGGCGTGGAAGAAACTGCCGCGCACGCCCGCAAAGGGAAAGACCAGGGTCATCACCAGGAAGAGCGCTGCCCAGGCCAGCCCTCCCAACTGCACGCGGCGGTCGCGCCGCAACAGCCACATTCCACCCAGGATAAAGGGAAAGACGACGATGTGTCCCTGGGCGGCAAAGACGGTCTGGATGTTGTTGGTAAAGGCCCACCAGCGCACCTTGAGGATGGCCTGCCAGCCGCTATCCAGCCAGGATTGCATGGTCAGTTGGGAAGCCGGGTAGATGAAGGTCTCGTCGTACACGGTCAACCACAGGGCGCGGCTGCCGGCCGGCGACATGGGTGCGCCGAAGACGACCAGGTTGCGCGCATACCAGGGTCCCATGACAAGGAGGAAACCCACAAAGCCGAGAGCCGCATAACGCAGCAGGTCGCGGAAGGAGCCTTTCTCATCGCGGACGCGCCAAAGAGCGTACAGGAAGGTCAGGCCCAGCCAGAGCAGGCCGTCACTGCGCGCCAGCGACATCAGCCCGGAGAGCAGTCCCAGCCAGAACCAGGGGCGCGGACGGTCGGCCAGCAGAAAGTACAACCCGCCCAGGACCATCAGAATGCCGTAGTTGTCGGTGACGGGCAGGAAGGGCAGGTGGAAACCCGGAAAAACGGCCAGCAGGCCCGAGGTCCAGGCAAAGGCCGGGTTGCGGAAGAATTTCATCGAGAGGGCGGCGGTCAAGGGTGAGACGAGGGCCGCGATCAGAATGAAGAATAGGCGGCCGGCGGCGTAGGTCTGCTGCCCGGTCAGCCACATGCCCAGGGCCGAGACGAGGGAAGCCAGCGGCATCCAATATCCATGCGAGGGATGCGGCAGGCCCTGCGGATCGTCGAGGTAATTCCACAGGTAGGGTTCGGTGAAGCCTTTGCCCTGCGCCAGCTGGACCCCACCCAGGAAGTAGTAATCGGCATCCAGGTAGCCGGGAATGACCTGGAACCAGGCCACGCAAACCTGTACGACCAGGCTGAGCAAAAAGAGGAAGAGGTAGGAACGGCGATTCATCGGTACTCGGGGCGGGTGACGCGTTCGGTCCAGGTGCGCGGCGGGCGGATGGCCCACCAGCGAATCCAATATAGGCCGATCACGGTGACGACAGGCATGAAGAGGAAGAGCAGTTCCCTGCGAAGGGAGGCTTCGAGAAAGACGCCGAAAAACAAGGCCCAGGGGATGACCAGGAAGGCCAGCAGCAGGGACACGGTCAACCAGTAGCCGGCCCGCCAGCGTTCACGCGCGACGGCAAAGATCAAAGCCGCGGCCGGGATTAACAACGCCAGGTTTTCGAGCGCCGAACGCATCCCCAGCAGGGGCGTCAGCGCCAGCGTCAGGCAGGCCGTCCAATAGAAACGGCGAAACTCGGCGGCGCGCCCGGCCGCCCATTCAAAGGCCAGGATCACGAGACTCACAGCAGTCAGGCCCCAGCCCAGGCGGAATCCGCTCTCGGGCTGCCAGCGCTGGAAGATTTCTCCCGGGGTGATGCCAAAATCCACCGACCAGTTCCCAAAGACTCCCACCACCCAGGGAAAAACCCAGCCCGGGTAAACGAAAAAGGCGATGACCGTCAGCAGGGCCAGGATGAGCAGGAAACTATAAAGCACGCGCCAGCGTTTCTGGGCCAGGACGCGCGCCAGGACCAGCAACACGAAGGGAGCGCCCCATTCCCAATGGGAAAAGGATAACACCAGGAGCGCGCCCGCCACATCGTCCAACCCCAGGCGCAGGGCCAGCAGGATGCCCGCATAGAACACTCCCATCAGGATCACGGGGCTGCCCTCGCGCAAGGCCAGCAGGCTGTAGATGCCCAGGGCGGCGAAGGCGTAAAACAGGATGGTGAACAGCCGGTGCGGCTGCCATTCGGCCAGATTCAGGCTCATGTAAGCCAGGAGCAGCAGCCCGATCTCGGACAAAAGCAGATAGGCGCCCCGCGCCAGGACGGGGTCTGGGAACAGGCCCAGCGGCGCGTATAACAGCAACAGCGGGAAAGGCAGGTCGGGAATGTAGGGATTCTCGCCGGGCTGCGCGCTGCGCCCATACACCTGCTGCTGCACGAAATGGACGGTCCCGCCGCCGTACGGCTCGCCGGCTTCGAGATGAACCCCGGCGCGGACCGCCTTCCAAAACAGGAGGATGCCGCCGCCTTCGGCCAATCCGCGCGCGGCATATACGTTGGCAGCCATGAAGGCGGATAACACGAGCGTGATCGCCAGGAAGGCCAGCACGAGAAAGCGGATTTCGGCCTGGGTCGGGCCGGCTTTGATGGCTCGTTTCACAGCCGCCCCTTCCGACCGATGCGCGCAACAGGACGCGCCTGGTCGAGGAATTGGCCGAAGGCAGGGAGCGGGGTCAGGTCATGGGGCGGGGTCATCTTCCCTCCACGAGATGGTCGTGGTCAATTTTACCCGAAGTCCACTCCTTGAACTGGGACAGCAGCACCGCAGTGAAAATCAGGATGCAGCCCAACACCTGGAGCGCCGCCAGGCGTTCATCGAGCAGCAGCCAACCCGCGAGCACGGCGAAGACCGACTCCAGGCTGAGGATCAGGGCCGCGTCGGCGGGCGGAGTGTGACGCTGCGCCCAAATTTGCAGGGTGTAGCACAATCCCAGCGAGAAGAGCGCGGTGTAGACGACGGCAAAGGCCAGCGACCAGTCGAAGGCGGGGACAGGCTCGATGAACGCGCCCAGGCCCAGGTTCAGGAGTCCGCTGACGATCAACTGCCCCACCGAAAAGGACATCGACTCGAATTTCGAAGCAAATTTTCCCAGGATGATGACGTGGAAGGTCCAAAATAGCGCGCCGATCAGTTCCAGCACATCGCCCGCGCGGACTTCGAAGCGGCCGCCCGTCGAAAGCAGAAAGGCCCCCACCCCGGCCAATCCCACCGCCAGGATCGAGAGCCAATGCGGCTTTTCGCGCCAGAAGAAGAACAGGGCCACGGGCACCAGCACCACGTAGAGCGCGGTGATAAAGCCTGCGTTCCCTGCCGTGGTGTAGACCATGCCCGCCTGCTGCAAGGCGCTGCCGGCGAAGAGGAAGAAGCCCGCGATGAACATCCACTTGTATTGCTCGCGCGGATAGGGCGAAGGATTGTTTCGCCTTACAAAAGGTATGACCACCAGCGCCGCCAACAGGTAGCGCGCGCCGTTGAAATAGTAGACGCTGCCCATCTGTCCGGCCACACGCTGGGCTACGAAGGCCGTACCCCAAATAATGGAAACGAGCAGAAGAGTCAAATCGGCTTTGAGGCGCATGATGAATTCCTGTTTGAGAGAGTGGGGCGAAGCCATGTTTCGCCCTGCGAACAATCCTGCCGCGTGGGGATGATACAATTGCCCAATCTTAGCACAGGATTTCGAGACTCAAGGGCCATAGACCTTACATGTACAAACTCGACCAGATCGAAGCGGATAAAGACGAAGTGCGGCAGGCTGTGTTGAATGCCCGCGCCTATAAACCCCTGTACGTCAAGATCAAGGTGAATTACGGCTGCAATCTCAAATGCGAGATGTGCAAGCACTGGCGCGAGACGCGCGAAGCGCCCATCCCGATGGAACGATTCAAGGAAGTCATCAGCGAACTGGCAGAGTTGGGCTGCCGGAAGATTCACTTCTCGGGCGGGGAGCCGCTGCTGCGCCCGCAACTGCCCGACCTGATCGAGCAGGCTGCAGGGCTGGGCATCCGCGTCACGCTGACCACCAACGGCACATTGGTCGACAAGGTCAAGGCCAAACGGCTGGTCGAGGCGGGATTGCGCGGCGTGAACGTGTCCATCGATTCTCCCCTCCGCAAGATGCACGAGAAGATCCGCGGTGTGGAAGGTTCGTTCAAATTGACCACGCGCGCGGTGGCGCTCTTCCGCAGATACGCGCACAAGGGCAAGCTGACCGTGCGCATCAACACCGTGGTCGGGCGCTCGAATTACGAGACGCTCGCCACGCTCCCCGACCTGGCGCACGAACTCGGCGCGGACGGCATCAATCTGATTCCCGTGGATGATCATTGCGGTGAGCATCTCTCGATGCGCAAGAAGGACATCGCGCGGTTCAATACCGAAATTGCGCCCGTCATCGAGCAGCGCGCCAACGAGTTGGGCATCAGCATCGCCGATGAGGACGCCTACCCCTTCGGGCGGGATGATTCGGATGTCCGCCTGGGACGTGCGGGACGCTACGCCTTCGGTTATTACAACAAGTTTCCATGCTACGCGCCCTGGACGCACAGCCTGGTGGATTTCAATGGACTGATATATGTGTGCTGTATGACGCGCGAGCAAATCCAGCCGCTCGGCGACGTGCGCAAACAATCGTTTAAAGAGATATGGGAAGGCGAGTTATACCGCCGCATTCGCCTGAACATGCACCCGCCCGCGCTCAAACCCTGTCAACGCTGCGACGATTTTATCGAAGAGAACAAGAAAATTTGGGAGACGATTGGACCGTATTAAAAGCGGACGTCATTGCGAGCTGCGAAGCAGCGAAGCAATCTCGTCCTATCGAACAGGAGATTGCTTCAGGCTGGAGTTTCGATGTGGTGGGCAAACGCCGCCTACTCAACCACCAGCCTTCGCAATGACGGAAGGATTAGCTCAAATCTGAAAACAAGTCCCCGCTGTCGTCGTCCCAGGTGCTGGCGCGGCCAAAGGTATCCAGGTCGGCGGGCGAGAAAGCGGCGGCGGCAATCGGCAGGGCCACGGGCATTTCCAGTCCCTGCTGGCAGGCCAGACACACACGACCTGCCTGGGTTTGGTGCATGTGTTCCTCGCAAAATCCGCGCCCACATTTGACGCAGGTCCCGAGCGATGGATGTTCGCAGCGGTGCGGGACGAGATAGCCGATAATCATTTCACATTGAGTTGCCATGTTCACCTTGTTCACCTCGTTGCGAGGGCGAGAAGCGCCCGAAGCAACCTCCCGTTTATTCGAGAGCCGCTTCATCGCAACGAATAAGGAATGATATGAAAATTGCCTTGCTTACTGAAAAGTATACCCCAGACCTCGGCGGCCTTGCAATCTCAGTAGGACGATTGGGGCACTTACTGGCCGCGACGGGACATGACGTGCGCATCTTCGCCCCCAGCCCATCGACGGCGCTCAGGGCGGACCTCAGCCTGCTCCCCTCCGAGCGGCGCGCCCACGCTGAGGGCGGGGCGCGCGTCACCCGCTTCGGCGCGCACAAACGCGTGGACGATACGCTGGTGGATTGGTTCGAACTGCTGGTCGAGGAACATCGGCGCGAACCGTTCGACCTGCTGCAGGGATATTTCCTGCCGCAGGCGGGCTTCGTGACCGTCCATGCAGGCAAATATCTGAAGCTGCCCAGCGTGGTCTCCATCCGCGGCAATGATATCGAGCGCGCAGCCTTCGACCCTTCCCGCTTCTCGCACGTGATGTATGCCCTGCAAAACGCGGATGTCGTCACGACCAATGCAAGCGAGCTGGCGCGCAAAGCCAGAGCCTTCGTGGAGCGGGAGATCGTGTTGATACCCAATGGGATCGATACGGAGCAGTTCAAGCCGCTACCTCGCAATGAAGCGTTGGCGGAGGCGTTGGGGATAGGAAAAAGGAAAGAGGAAAGAACGGCGATCCTGGGCTTTGTGGGAGAATTGCGTGAGAAGAAGGGACTTCGCGCTCTCTTGAGTGGCTACACGCAAGTCAATAAGCAACGCCCCTCCACCCTGCTAATCGTGGGTGAAGTGCGCGCGGGAGAAGATCGTCAGGCCTTCGACGAATTTTGCAGGACGCATCCCGAGGCCCACATCCTCGTCACGGGGTATGTGCCTCACGCGGACCTGCCCGCCTATTACGCGCTGATGGATGTCTTCATCCATCCGTCGCTGCGGGATGGGATGCCGAATGCGGTGTTGGAGGCGATGGCCTGCGGCAAGGCGGTCATCGCCACGGCGGTCGGCGGGATGATGGATGTGATTCAGGACGGGGTGGACGGGCTGTTGATCTCCGCTCAGGAAACGGGTCGCCTGGGCGCGGTCATCGTCGAGGCGTTGGACCAGCCCGAAAAACGGGAGCAACTCGGTCGGTCCGCGCGGGAAACGGTTTTGCGTCGCTTTACATTGAAAGAAGAATTACAGGCCAATCTGGTCATCTATCAAAATCTTGGAGTCAATCTGTGAATCATCGTATGGAACACGACCTGCTCGGAGAACGCGAAGTACCCGCCGAAGCTTATTACGGCGTGCATACCCTGCGGGCGCTGGAGAATTTTCCCATCAGCGGCATCCCAATCAGCACATACCCCAACATGGTGCGCGCGCTGGCTTGTGTCAAGCAAGCCTGCGCGCTGGCCAACCGCGAACTGGGCTTGCTGGACGAAGCGCGGGCGGATGCCATCGTGCAAGCCTGCGAGGAAGTGCGCGCGGGCAACCTGCACGCGCATTTCGCCGTGGATGTGATCCAGGGCGGCGCGGGCACCTCGACCAACATGAACGCCAACGAGGTCATTGCCAATCGCGCGCTGGAACTGCTCGGGCACGCGCGCGGCGAGTATAAGTTTTTGCATCCGCTCGAACAGGTCAACCTAAGCCAGAGCACCAACGACGTGTACCCGACCGCCATCAAGGTGGCGCTGCGCTTCGAGATCGACGCGCTGATCGCCGCCATGGAAGTGCTGCGCCTCTCGTTCGCAGACAAGGCCGCCGAATTCAAGGATATCCTCAAGATGGGCCGCACGCAGTTGCAGGACGCGGTGCCGATGACGCTCGGCCAGGAGTTCAGCACCTATGCCGTGATGATCGAAGAGGATCAGCAGCGGCTGCGTGAGGCGGCGCTTCTGATTCAGGAGATCAACCTGGGCGCAACGGCCATCGGCACGGGCATCAACGCGCATCCCAATTACGCTGCGCTGGCCCGCCAGCACCTGAGCGAAGTGACGGGCATCACCTACGTGACGGCGGGCAACCTGGTGGAAGCCACCCAGGATGCGGGCGCCTTCGTGCAACTCTCGGGCGTGCTGAAACGCGTGGCGGTCAAGCTCTCGAAGATTTGCAACGACCTGCGCCTGCTTTCGTCCGGACCTCGGGCTGGGCTCGGCGAAATCAACCTGCCCGCCGTTCAGGCTGGTTCCAGCATCATGCCTGGCAAGGTCAACCCCGTCATCCCCGAGGTGGTCAACCAGATCGCGTTCATGGTCATCGGCAACGATGTGACCGTCTCCTTCGCCGCCGAGAGCGGACAGTTGCAGTTGAATGCCTTCGAGCCGATCATCGCCCACAGCCTGTTCGACAGTCTCATTTATCTGCGCAACGGCTGCCTGACCCTGTCCGAGCGCTGCGTGAAGGGCATCACCGCCAACCTTGACCGCCTGGCCGAACACATGCACCGCTCGATTGGCATCGTCACCGCGCTCAACCCGATCATCGGCTACGAGAACGCGACTTCGGTCGCCAAAGAAGCCTTATCCACGGGCAGGAGCGTGGCGGAGGTCGTGCTGGCTCGCGGACTGTTGACCCGCGAGCAGTTGGACGACATCCTGCGCCCTGAGGTGTTGACCCAGCCGAGGTGGTTCAAAAGGTAAGTGGAATTTGCAAATCCCCCGTGCCTTTTCGAGTATAATGCCGTCAACGCCCCCGTAGCTCAATGGATAGAGTGCCTGACTTCGAATCAGTAGGTTGTGGGTTCGAGCCCCGCCGGGGGCGCCAGCCTTTAAATCAGCGTTGTCCCCACAGGGGGGATG
>JBMOMS010000012.1:0-5081 GCA_049324895.1 Chloroflexota bacterium | reverse complement strand
GTATAATGCCGTCAACGCCCCCGTAGCTCAATGGATAGAGTGCCTGACTTCGAATCAGTAGGTTGTGGGTTCGAGCCCCGCCGGGGGCGCCAGCCTTTAAATCAGCGTTGTCCCCACAGGGGGGATGGATTGGGCCACTACAAAACTTTGAACCACGGAAACACGGACGCGTGCCCGAAAGGGTAGAAAACGATTAGAAAACTCGGTGGCTCTGTGTCTCAGTGGTTAACGCTCTGGGATATTCTCTATCCTAAGCGGAGCCGCGCGTTCTGTGTGTGGCGCAGCCGAAGGACGGCCAATATCCATTTACACCATTGTCCTTGCCTGACATTCCTCCACAAATCGAAAGAGTCTCCATGTTGGAGACTCTTTCGATTATCACGATCCCAGATATTTATGGGATGTCGAACGCCTCCACCAGGAAGACGGCGATCTCGGCGCGGGTGACAAATCCATTCGGGCAGTACCTCCCACCGCCGCAGCCAGCCGTGACGCCTTCGTCCACCAACTGCTCGACCCAGGCGGCCGCCCAGTGACCGACAGGCACATCCGCGAACAAACCGACCGCCGCGGGCGGAGCGTAACTGGTCCCATACTTGGCGCGCAACAGCATGACCGCCAGTTCGGCGCGGGTCACAGCTTTGTCAGGACAGAATTTCCCGCCGCCGCAACCCGCCGTGATGCCTTCAGCCGCCAATTGCTTGATCCAGGCCGCAGCCCAGTGGGTGACGGGCACATCCGCAAAGCCGGTGCTGGCTCCCACCTCGGGCGGCAGGTAGGGTGCGCCATACTTGCTGCGCAGCAGGAAGACCGCCAGGTGCGCGCGCGTAACATTCTGGTTGGGACAATAACCAAGCGGGGTCGCACTGCAGCCGCCGGTGATGCGCGCGAGGTACAGGCGTTCGATGTAATCGTTCGCCCAGTGTTCATACGGCACATCCACGAAGATGGCGCTCTTGCGCACCTGGTAAACCTCGCCGGCGGTAAAGCCGCCAGCGAATGGATTGTTCGAAGCATCGACGATGGCGCCCGTCCCCAATACATTCAAGCCAAGCATGCCGTTACCGCTGCCGGTATTGACCGTGACGGTGTACTCGCTGGCGGTGACCTGGGTGACGGCTGTGATCGCCGGGGCGGTCAGGCCGAAGGTATCGAGACTGAAGTCATCGAAGTTCGGACCGATCAAGTCCACGCCGTTGACTGGTTCGGAGAAAGTCACGGTGAAGTCCACGCTGAGCAGGTTGGTGGGGTTGGGATCAGCCCGCGTCACCGACAACACCGTGGGCGCGGTCACATCCAGTACCTCGATGCCAACCTGCTTGGAGGCGTTGGTGTAGTTAAGCGTATCGGTGGGGACAAAGTCAACGCGCAAGGTATGCGTGCCCACATCCAGGACCGTGCCTGTGTCGGGAGTGTACGCGAAGGTTCCCGGCACATTCGCCGTGGCGTTGAGTTGGGCAGCTCCCAACGGCGTGCCATACACGATGTCGGCGGGGTCGGCCCAGGTGATGACGGGCGCGGCCTGCGTGACATCGATGCTAACCTCCTTGGAGGCATTGGTGTAATTGAGCGTATCGGTGGGCGTGAAGTCAACGTGCAGGGTGTGCGTGCCCACGTCCAGGATTGTGCCTGTGTCAGGAGTGTACGCGAAGGTTCCAGGCACATCCGCGGTGGCATTGAGTTGGGCCCCTCCCAGCGGCGTGCCATACACAATGTCGGCGGGATCGGCCCAGGTGATGACCGGCGCGGCCTGCGTGACATCGATGCTAACCTCCTTGGAGGCGTTGGCATAGTTAAGTGTGTCGGTGGGTGTGAAGTCTACGTGCAGGGTGTGCGTGCCCGCATCCAGGATTGCACCTGTATCAGGGGTGTACGCGAAGGTTCCAGGCACATTCGCCGTGGCGTTGAGTTGGGCAGCTCCCAACGGCGTGCCATACACGATGTCGGCGGGGTCGGCCCAGGTGATGACGGGCGCGGCCTGCGTGACATCGATGCTAACCTCCTTGGAGGCGTTGGTGTAGTTAAGTGTATCGGTGGGCGTGAAGTCAACGTGCAGGGTGTGCGTGCCTGCATTCAGGATTGCGCCTGTATCGGGAGTGTACGCGAAGGTTCCAGGCACATTCGCCGTGGCGTTGAGTTGGGCAGCTCCCAACGGCGTGCCATACACGATGTCGGCGGGGTCGGCCCAGGTGATGACCGGCGCGGCCTGCGTGACATCAATGCTGACCTCCTTGGAGGCGTTGGTGTAGTTAAGTGTATCGGTGGGCGTGAAGTCAACGTGCAGGGTGTGCGTGCCCACGTCCAGGATTGTGCCTGTGTCAGGAGTGTACGCGAAGGTTCCAGGCACATTCGCCGTGGCGTTGAGTTGGGCAGCTCCCAACGGCGTGCCGTACACAATATCGGCGGGATCGGCCCAGGTGATGACCGGCGCGGCCTGCGTGACGGTGATGCTGACCTCCTTGGAGGCGTTGGTGTAGTTAAGCGTATCGGTGGGTGTGAAGTCAACGTGCAGGGTATGCGCGCCCACATCCAGGACAGTGCCTGTGTCAGGAGTGTACGCAAAGGTTCCAGGCACATTCGCCGTGGCATTGAGTTGGGCCCCTCCCAGCGGCGTGCCGTACACAATGTCGGCGGGGTCGGCCCAGGTGATGACAGGTGTGCCAATATTTCGTAAGGCAAAGTCCACGCTATTTCCGCCGCTGGCGCTGGCGGTGACGTTGTACCCACCAGCCGTTCCATTGGCAGTTGCGTCAACGCTTGCCGCGCCGCCGGAGATGGCGGCAGGGCTGGTGTCGATGATGGCGCTTGCGCCGCTGTCAGGGGCGGTGAAGGTCACCAGCCCGCCGTCGACCGGCTCGCCGAAGGCGCTGGCGACGCTCAAGGTCAGGGGGACGCCGAAGTCCGCATTGACCGCCGTGGATTGATTGTCGCCACCGGTCCTGGTCAGCGTAAAGCCCTGCGACTCGAACGCGCCGATGTCGCAGTGGCCGGCAGAACGCGCGACCCCACGCTGGTCCAGGTTGTTGACCGTGGCCGCGTTCGCACAGGCAGTGTCATCCCCCGCGTCGATGGCGGAAGAACCAGGCAGGAGCGGGAAGGTATTCGTACTGCCGCCATAGTTGCCGAACGCGCCGAGCAGGATGGAGGTCGAGTTGGTGAAGCCTGTGCCGCAGGTGTCGTCATCCGAGAGGTTGTTTGAACCGCTGACAGTGCTAGAACCGAGACAGTTTCTTCCCGCACTGTTGGCGATGATGGTGTTTGTGATGGTCAGGGTACCATTATCAGCGATAATGGTACCATCGCCACTATTGTCCCGGAAGGTGCTGTTGGTGACAGTCAGTGTGCCGTAATTGCTGCCAATGGCGCTGGCGTAGCCTGCACTGTTGCCGTTGCCTGAGAAGGTGCTGTTGATCACCGTCAGTGCGCCCCCGTTGTTGGAAATAGCGCCGCCGTAACCACCGCTCCCCCTTTGATTGTTGTAGAAAGTGCTGTTGAGTACCGTCAGCGTGCCTTGATTGTTGTAGATGGCGCCGCCCTCAAAGCCTGCCCCGTTGTTGGAAAAGGTGCAGTTCTTGATCGTGACTGTGCCTTGATAATTGTACATGCCGCCGCCATAGTCGCCGGTCACGCCCTTATCAATGACCAGGCTGTCCAGCGTTACGACTGCATTTGAGATGTTGAAGGTGTGCGGCGCGTTCGCAATGGTGATCGGCGTCGTCAGCGTTGAGCCGTCAATGGTCAGGTTTTTGTTGATGCTGAGTTGTCCGCTGGTCAGCGTAATGGTCTGTCCGGCTAGCGCTGCGTCGAAGGTGATCGTGCCGCCTGCGCAGACATCGCCAATTGCCTGGCGCAGTGAACCGGCGCCGCTGTCGTTGGCGTTGGTGACGGTGCGGGCGCTGGGACACAGCGTTGTAAAACTTTGGTCTCCGCTGTTGTTGGTTGTTCCGCCTGCGTTTACGCCCACAGCGCGATAATGATAGGTGGTATTGGGGGATAAGCCGCTTAAGACATAACTAACCGGGGTAGCACTTGTGCCAGTGACCGGGCTTTGGATAGCAGTGACCGTTGCGCCATAAGATGTATTCAAACCATACTCAAAAGTGACAGTGGTACTGCTGCCATTGGCATTGACTATGCCGTTCAGGGTGGCTCCAGTAGTGGTGACCTCGCTGGCCGCTGAGGTGGTAACGGTGGGCGCCACCGCCAAGGTGGTCAAGGATTTCACCGTGCCGAAGGATGTCCCAGCCAAGTTTTGGGCAATGGCGCAGTAGTAATAGGTCGTCCCTGGCGTTAGTCCGCTGGGGGTTTCTGAGTAATATACCTGGGAATAACCCGCACCCAGCGCCGTGCCGCCGCTGGTAGGGATGCGCGTGCCGAAGGTGTCATTGCATACGCCCGGGCTGGTGGTCGCGTAGCGGAACCAGCCGGTTGTTTCTGTACCGCGCGGCGTGCCAAAACCATTGAGTATGGCGCTGTTGCCTGTCACCGTCAGCGCTTCGTTAGTGACTACGAGAGGCGTTTGAACATTTGCCAGACTGAACCCCTGGTCACTCGCGCCGCTGGCACTGGCAGTGACGGTGTACGCGCCAACAAGTCCGTTGGCAGTCAGATTTTGCGAGACAGCGCCGCTGGCAATGGTCACCGTGTTGGTTGCCGGGGTCGCGCTTGCACCAGAGGCGGGTGCCGTAAATTTCACCTGTCCACCATTCACCGGCTCGGCAGCGTTATTTGCGGTGACAGAAAGCCTGAGCGGCGCAAAAGCAGTATTGATTAGCACGGTCTGGTTGTTGCCGCTAATGACGGCAAAGGTAAAACCCTGCGACTCGAATGCGCCAATGTCGCACTTGAGCGCGGGGCGTGAGCTGCCGCGTTGGTCGGTGGTAAGACAACTGTTGGCGCTGTCAATCGCCGCCGAGCCTGGCAAAAGTGGGTAAATCGGCAGCGAACCACCGTAGGTTGTACCTAATGTCCCCAGCAGGATAGAGGTCGAGTTTGTAAAAGTTGAACCGCAGTTGGTCGCATCGTTGCTCAGGTTTTTGGCACCCACGAAGCGATAGGTTTCGCCAGTTTCGGTGGAACAG
>JBMOMS010000011.1:0-31905 GCA_049324895.1 Chloroflexota bacterium | reverse complement strand
ATCTCAGGCACGGCCTGGGCCTGGGATTGACGCACGTCGCGCGCGACCACGAACATTCGCTCGAGATCGAACTGCCCTTCCTGCAGCGCGCCCTGGCCAAGCCGTTCAAAATTCTACCGATCATGGTACGCACCCTCGACCCGCGCATGGCTGAGGCGCTGGGCAAGGCGCTGGCGAATCTGCTGCGCGGCAGGCGCTTCCTGCTGGTGGCCAGCACCGACCTGTCGCATTTTTACACCCAGAAGCAGGCCGAGCGCTTCGACGCCGAAATGCTCAAGCAAATCGAATCCTTCTCGCCTGACAGTCTGTTTGCGACCGAGGAGTTGGGCAAGGGCTTCGCCTGCGGCTTGGGCGCGGTGGCCTCGGTCATGTGGGCCGCCCGCGGTCTCGGCGCGGACACGATCAAGGTGCTGCATCACGCCACCTCGGGTGATGTCACGGGCGATACCTCATCCGTGGTGGGCTACGGCGCGGCGGCGATTTTGAGAGGCATGAACTAAAGCCTGGTAGGGCGGGCTTGCAGCCCGCTGTGTTACCCGTTTATGAAAAATGTCAGGCCACTGGCCTGACCTACTTTTTAAAGCAAGGGAAAATTCCCACCACAGAGACCATGGAGTGCGCGGAGTTTTCTTTGAGCTTTTCTCCGTGACCTCTGTGAACTCCGTGGTGAGTTCTTTTGCGTTACTGTTCGTGAAAATGTCAGGCCACAGGCCTGACCTACAGAGGGGACGGTTATAATCATCCCATGTTTGCGCGTATTTCGGTCAACCTGCCCGCGGTGAGCGGGGCCTTTGATTACTCCGTCCCGCCCGTGTTGGCGGGGCAGGTTGGCATTGGGCAACTGGTCATTGTGCCGTTTGGGCGGCAGACCGTGCAGGGCGTGATCCTCGATTTCGTGGATTCCCCGTCCGTGGCGGAGGTGCGCCCGATCCTGTCGACGCTCGACCCGCTGCCTGTGCTGACCCCCGCGCAGATTCAACTGGCCCAATCCATGGCCGAGACGAACCTGGCCTCCCTGGCCGCCATCGTGGATTTGATGCTGCCGCCCGGCCTGAGCAAGCAGGCCGACACACTGTTCACGCTGCGCGGCGCGCATCCCCAATCCCCCGAGTTATCCCAGACTGCCTCCCGTCTCATTAAATTGCTCCAGGAAAAAGGCCCCCTGCGCGGACGGCAGATCGACCGTCACTTCGCCCAGGTGGACTGGCGCAAGAGCGCGCAGATGCTGGTCAGGCGCGGCGCGCTGGCGAGTCAATCCGTGCTGCCCGCGCCGACGGTGCGACCCAAGTTCATCCGCGTGGCGGAATTGGCCGTTCCGCCCGAAGCGGCCGAGGCGGCCATGTCCGAGTTGGGCAAGACCGAGGCCACCCGCGCGCGGCGCGGCGCGGCCCTGCGCTTCCTGATGCGCGTGCCCGACGCCGTCAACGTCTCGTGGGTGTACGCCGAGAGCGGATGCAGCCTGGCCGATTTGCAGGAACTGGCCGAGCGCGAGTTGATTGTGCTGCGCGAGAGCGAGATCTGGCGCGACCCGCTGGAGAAGATTCAAATCGTCGAGGCGGAGCGCCGCCCCGAGTTGACCGCCGACCAGGCCAAAGTCTGGGATGTGATTCGGGCGGGCTTCGAGTCCTTGGCGGCGGGGCAGGGTGTCCGACCTTTCCTCTTGCAGGGCGTGACGGGTTCGGGCAAGACCGAGATCTACCTGCGCGCCGTGGAGGAAACCGTGCGGCGCGGCAGGCAGGCCATCGTGCTGGTGCCCGAGATCGCGCTGACCCCGCAGGCGGTGCGGCGCTTCCTGGCGCGTTTCCCCGGGCAGGTGGGACTGGTGCACTCGAAACTGTCGGAGGGCGAGCGCTACGACACCTGGCGCAGGGCGCGCGCGGGTTTGCTTAAGCTGGTCATCGGCGCGCGCTCGGCCTTGTTCGCGCCGCTGCCGAACCTGGGCCTGATCGTGGCCGACGAGTGCCATGATGGTTCCTATTATCAATCCGACCCGCCCTTCTATCACGCCGTGAGCGCGGCGCAGGAGTATGCCCGCCTGACGGGATCGGTCTGCATCCTGGGCAGCGCCACGCCTTCCATTCTTCAGCGTTATCAGTCCGAGCGCGGCGCGAGCATTCGCCTGGAGTTGCCCAACCGCATCCTCAACGCCAGCGGCCTGCCGCCCGTGCAGGTGGTGGATATGCGCGAGGAACTCAAGCAGGGACAGCGCGGCATCTTCAGCCGCGCCCTGCTGGAGGCGTTGGCGCAGACCCTCTCGAATCAGGAACAGGCTATCCTGTTCCTCAACCGCCGCGGGACGGCCACCTATATCTTTTGCCGCAGTTGCGGTCATGTGCTCAAGTGTCCGCGCTGTGACACGCCGCTGACGTATCATGTCGAAAGTCAAATGTCAAAAGTCAACGACCTTCGATCTTCGACTGGCGACTTGCGCTGTCACCATTGCAATTACACGCGGCAAATGCCCAAGACTTGCCCGCACTGCGGCGGGACGCAGATCCGCGAGTATGGGCTGGGCAGCGAGAAGGTCGAGGCTGAGGTGCAGGCGCTCTTCCCCCAGGCGCGCACCCTGCGCTGGGATTGGGAGACCACCCGCCAAAAGGACGCGCACGAGATGATCCTGACCCACTTCGCCAATCACCAGGCGGATGTGCTGGTGGGCACACAGATGCTGGCCAAGGGCCTGGACCTGCCGCTGGTTACGCTGGTGGGCATCGTCCTGGCTGACGTGGGACTCAACCTGCCCGATCCCTTCGCGGCGGAGCGCGTCTTTCAGGTGCTGACGCAGGTGGCGGGACGCGCGGGCCGCAGTTCGCGCGGCGGGCAGGTGGTGCTGCAAACCTTCCAGCCCGAGAGCGCGGTCATCCAGGCGGCGGCGCGGCACGATTTCGAGGGCAACTATCGGCTGGAATTGTTCCAGCGCGAGCGGCTGGGCTACCCTCCCTTTGGGCGGCTGGTGCGGCTCGAAATACGGGACCAGGACGCGGGGCGGGCGGAGGCGGAGGCGCGCAAATTGGCCGGTCAACTCTCCGCCTGGATCCAATCCGAAAAGCGGACCGAGACCTCGCTCATCGGTCCTGTGCCCGCCTTCTTCTCCAAGCTGGATAATGTGTATCGCTGGCAGGTGATCGTGCGCGGGCCTGATCCCGTTGCGCTGCTGCGCGGGCGCATCCCCGCTGGCTGGCGGGTTGAAGTGGAACCGATAAGTTTGCTATAATCTAGCCGAACATCGGAGTGCAGATTTTAGTCTGCGAGAGGAATTGCGGACTGAAGTCCGCGCTCCGAGACTATTTGATCGGATACTTCATACAGGAGGCAGGTATGCAAAGTTTTTCTCGCGGCTGGTCTTTTCTTCAACAGGCCTGGGCGATGGCGTTCAAGGATAAGGATTTGATCCAGCCATCCATCTATGCCCTGGTGGTGGGGATGATCGTCTCGGTGATCGGTATCATCCCGATTGCGCTTGCGGCGTTCCTCCTGGGTACGGAAACCATCTTCGGCCAGGCGGTGCTGTTCGTGCTGGGCGCGATCCTGGTTTTCGCGCAGTTCGTGGTCAGCTACGTATTCTCGGCCATGACCGTCTACCTGATCTACGGCTACCTCTCCGAGGGCGATGGCCGCATGGACAAGGCCTGGGAGATCGTCAAGCGTGACTTCTTCGACATCCTGACCCTGGCGGCGGTGTCCACGGTGGTAAACCTGCTGCGCAAGTCGGCCCAGAAGAATAGCAAGGGCCTGCTGGGCGGCGTGATCCGCGCGGCGATGGGCGCGCTCGAAGCCTTGTGGACCGAGGCGGCCCTGCTGGTGCTGCCTGCCATGGTGATCGATGACCTGAACCTTAAAGATGGCCTGGCTCGCATCGTCCAGATCACGAAGAACAACCTGCTGCTTGTGGGCATCGGTGCGGTGGGCGTCAACTGGGTGACCGGCCTGATCGGCTTTGTGTTGGGCCTGGTCGGCGCGGTGATTGGCTTCGGCGTGGGGTACGGGATCATCCTGGTCTCGGGCAGCGCCACGGCGGGCATTGTCATTGGCATCGTGCTGGGCGCGTTGATCTTCTTCGCCTTTGTGACCGTGGCCAGCGTGATCGGAAGCTATACGAGCACAGCCTATCACACCTGCCTGTACATCTGGGCGCGCGAGACCGAGAAGGCGCGCGCCGAAGGTCAGACTTCCGCCGTGTCTGCGCCCGCCCCGCTGGCGGCCGTGCTGGGTTGAAATGGAGCGCAGGCGCGAAGTAATCAGCTGGGAGGAGATGGATCGCTTGATCGATCACCTGCTCCCGCAGTTCAAGCGGGAATTCACCGCCATGGTGCTGATCACGCGCGGCGGGATCGTGCCGGGCGGGATGCTGGCCGAGGCGATGGGCATCACCCACATCCTGACCGCCGCGGTGGATTTCCCCGCCGAATCGCTGCAAGAAAAGACCCTGATGGCCTGGCCCGAGTTCATTCAGTTCCCCGCCGACGACAAACTGCGCGGCCGCCCGGCCCTGATCGTGGATGACGTGTGGGGTTCGGGGCGCACCATCACGGCCGTGAAGAATCGGGTTTCGGCGGCGGGTGGTTTCCCCGAGACCTGTGTGTTGCATTACAACCCGTACCGCAGCCTGTTCGGCTCGGTGCGCCCCGATTATTACGCCGCCATCACGGACGCCTTCATTGTCTATCCCTGGGAAATCGACCGCGGCGTCGACCAGGTCTTGCTGGGAGAGCTTTGAAAGCTGCATGAAACCCATCGAAGTTTCCAGCGCTGCGAAGATCAAGGCCTTGCGCGGCAACGAGTATTTCAACGAATTGCCCGAGGATATGCTGCGGGAAATTGCGGCGCATACCCGCCTGTGCGAGTACGAACGCGGCGAGGCGCTCTTTTGGGAGGGGGATGAATGCACGGGTTTGTACATCGTCGAGCATGGCAGCGCCAAGATCTACCGCCTGTCGCCTCAGGGCCGCCAGTACATCGTGCGCATCCTGCAGGAGGACGATACCTTTGCCGAGGTGGCCGCCTTCGACGGCGGCCTGAATCCCGTCAACGTGGAGGCGCTGGAGGCCTGCCGCGTGTGGGTCATCGACAGCGGCCTGCTGCGCCGCCTGATTGCCGCCAATCCCACCTTTACGCAAAAGGTGCTGGCCAATTTCGGGCGGATGCTGCGCGGCATGGTGCATAAGATCAGCGAGATGGCCTTCTACCAGGTCACGCACCGTCTGGCGCGCCTGATCAGCGAACTGCCGCAGAATGACCCGCAGGGACGCCCCCTGCCGCATTGGACGCAGGAACAGTTGGCGGCGCGGCTGGGAACCGTCCGCGAAGTGGTGGCGCGTTCGCTCAAGGAATTGGAGCGCAGCGGGGCTATCCGCATCGAGGAGCGGCGCATCCACGTGGCCGACCCGACGGCCATGGAGCAGTGGACGCATCCGTACGATAATTGAGCGGGATGGGAGCCGCTCCGCGACAAAATAAAAACTGCGCAGGCTGCTGGCCTGCGCAGTTTTTGATAGGGTCGAAATGGATTACTGGGCGGGAGCCGTCAGGTAGTAGGTTCCCGTTGCCAGCAGGCTGGGGTCGTTGACCGACTGGGCGGCCAGCATCTGCGCCTGGCGGGCCAGGTTGGTGGATTCGGCCAGGATCTCGAGCGCATACCCGGGGTTGTGGAAGCCTGTGCTGTTTTCGGCGGAGACGAAGTCCCACATGTACTGGGCCTTGCGGTGCAGGTTGCGGGCCTGGTCGAGCAGGGCCTGGTCGGCGTTGGGGTTGGCCGCAGCGGCCTTGATGGCGGTGATGGCGTCGATGATGGCGTCTTCGGTGTCCTGCTTGGTGCTGGCGACCTGTTCCTGGATGGTGTTGACGCGGCGCACGACGGCCTGGGTGTCGCTGTGGCAGGTCCCGCACGAGGCCTCGACCGTCAGCAGCGGCGACTTGACATCGTGGCTGGAGTATTTGCTGGCGCCATCGCGCACGTAGGGCATGTGGCAGTCGGCGCAAGAGACGCCCGCGTTGTAGTGCGTCGAGCCGGCCGTGAAGAACTCGAACTCGGGGTGCTGGGCCTTGAGCGTGGGTGTGCCTGCTTCGGGATATTCCCAATCTTTGAAGCCCAACTCTTCATAGTAGGAGATGATCTGGTCGATGCGGGTTCCGTTGTCCCACGGGAAGGTCAGGTATTTGTCTGGACCGGCGAAGTAGTATTCCACGTGGCAGTTGGCGCACACAACCGTGCGCATTTCCTGGCGGGTGAAGGTGGTCCAATCCTTGCCCTGGGCTTCGAGGGCCTCTTTCAACGCCGGGTTGGTGACGATCAGCCGCATGGTGCCGGCCTCGTGGCAGTTGGCGCAGCCGATGGGTTCGTGGATATTGGGAGTCATCTCGTTAAAGGACATGGCGTCGAAGGCGGCCATGCCCATCTCATCCCACAAGGCGGGGTTGTTGGCGCTCTTGCAGGAATAGCAAGTGGCTGGGGTGTGCTTGGGATCCTCATCGTTCAGGTTCAAGCGCCCGGTTTCCTGGACATCCTTCAGCATGTTCATGTGGCCGCGGTCATCGTTGTAGTCCTTGCTGAAGGGATAGCCCGCGAAGAGGATCTTCTGGCGCGGGTCGCGTTCCAGCCAGGAGAAGGCCGAGGAGCCGCCGTAGGCGGTGTCGATGTTGTTGCCCTGGGTCTTCTGGAGCGAGGCCCACTGGTTGGGGTAGTTGATGCCCCACTTGGAGGAATCGGGTTCCATCGGCGCGATCTCGACGATGGGGGCCACGGCGCGCGGTTGAACGGGCTGGTTCTTGACGTAGACCAGCACACCCGCCAGCACGACTGCCAGCAGTACGACGAGGCCGACGAGAAATACGGTGGTATAGCGTTTCATGGATGCATTCTCCTATTTGATGGGATATAGGGTGGAGTCCTGGAAGGGGGAGTTGGCCAGGCCGCGCGGACCGTGGGCCACGTCGCGGTGACAGTCCCAGCACTGACGGTCGAAGGGCTGCGCGCCCATCACGACCGTTTCGACGGTGGCCTGGTGGCAGCGCACGCAGTTGGATTGGATGATTTCGCGGGAATGTGCATTGGCGCGAATCAGCTCGGGGGTCTGGCCGGTGCTGAACACGTATACGTCGTGCGCGCCCTGGCGGCCCTTTTCGAAATAGTATGCGATCACATTTTCGTGGGGCAGGTGGCAATCGGCGCACTCGGCGGCGCGCTGGTGGGCGGCGTGATAGTAGTTCTCGTACATCGGGTTCATCACGTGGCAGTTGTTGCAGGTCTCCGAGTCCGTGCCTGCATAGGCGGGCGCATCGGTCACGAAGACGAACAAGCCCAGCGCAATAACTGCGGCTGCAACGGCAATGAGGATGGGGATTTTGGACATGCGGCACCTTGTGGGAGTTGGATATTAATCTTGCGTTTATTTTATGGTTAAACTATTTTATTGGTTGTGACTTTAGTCACAAAAATGAGTGCCAGTTAAGAAAAAAATCCCGCTCACTCGGAGCGGGATGGGGACGGAGTGCGGACTTCAGTCCGCTTTTTCAAATGCAGACTGAAGTCTGCAATCCGATTTTCGGTTAGTGATTCATGCCTTCCATGGCGGGCATGCCTTCCTCGACCGGCACGGACAGGGTCAGGGTCAGGCCGCTTTTGAAGGTCAGGATCAGGCTGATTTCGTCGCCGACGTTCAAGTCGCGAGTCAGGCCGATCAGCATGATGTGCAGGCCGCCCGGCTTGAGTTCGGCTTTTCCGCCGGCCGGCAGGGGGATGGAGTCCTGCGGCACCATTTCCATCATGTCGGTGCCTGCCACCATGCGGCTTTCGTGCAGTTCCACGATTTCGGCCGCGTCGGTCGAGGCGCTGAGCAGTTCATCGTCTTCGGCGGTGTGGTTGTGCAGCAGCAGGTAGACGGCGCTGTTTTCGCCCTGCGCGGCGGCGCGCGCCCAGGCGTTGCGCGCCTCGACCTCTTCACCCGTCCCGCAGGCGCTCAACACCAAAAGACCCAGCAGGGCGAGCATCAATACCTTCTTCATTTCACTCTCCTTTGATTTTTTGGAAAATTATACGGCCTGGCTGGCGTGCATGGTCTCGTGCAGGAAATGCACGGTCTCCCGTAGATTTGCCAGCCGTCCGCCAAATCCCATCTGGAAACGTTCCGCCTCGGCGCGCGAGCCGAAACTCAACACGCTGGGCACGCAGCAGACCGTCAACTCGCTTTCGAGCAAAAAGACCGCCTGTCCCGCGCTGACGATGTGCCTGTGCAGGAAGTCGGCGGTCATGGCCTGGCCTGCGTTGGGGGTCTGCGCTTGCAGCATCAGGCCGCAGTGGGCGCAGCAGGCGCGGCGTTGTTCGCCGTTGGGCAGGCTGAACAGGAAGAGGGTGCGCTCGTGGATGGTCTTCCCGCACATGGCGCAGCCTCCCGCCTGGCCCGCCAGGGATGCGCCCCCGTGGATCTTGTGGATCTGCCCGGCCGCTGCCAGTCGGTCCAGGTCGCGGTGTACCGTCATGGAGGAGACCTCCAGCGCCCCGGCCAATTCCTGGATGGATGCGCTGCCCTGGGTCTTGAGGATGGCAAGGATTTTCTGTTCGCGATTGGCGGAGTGGGGCATTGTTACCTTTTGTGATATGTATCAGAATATCTCAAAATATAACAAATGAGATAAAGATTGTCAAGCACAGAGACCCATTCTGCTACGGCTTTCTCAAAGTCCTATTTGTGTCGCTCTGAGGGAGCGCGCTCTCCGCGACCGAAGAGTCTCTTAGCCGTGGTAGAGACCCTTCGCTCCGCTCAGGGCGACACACTTGGAGATTGTCAAGCTACTTTGAGAAAACCCTACCCATTCCGCAAATGGCGCGAAGCAATCTCCTGTTTTACCGGGAGATTGCTTCGGGGAGAACGCCCTCGCAATGACGTATTGGGAATTGCTGCAAGCATGATAGGCCATTCCACCCTGGTTGGCCGTTCCGGTGGGCGGCCGGGCGCCCACTCAGCGGGTGAGAATGACCGCCTGTTCGTCTTCGAGCTGCACCTGCCAGCCGTTCTGTTTCAAGACCCCAACAATCGGCCAATGCGGTTCGAGGAAGACCACCTGCACTTCCCATCGATCCAGGATAGACAAGGCGTTCCCGTCCGCATCCACCACGGTGTGCCATTGATTTAGCAGGTCGTCGCCGTACATATCTGCGCGGCCGTCGATGAAGACGGGGTATTCGGGCAGTGTCCACAGCAGATAGCCGCCCCAGTTGTAGGAGTTGAACAGCCTGCCTGTGGGCCGGTTGGTTTGCATCCACTCGACCGCAGCAACGGGATAGTTCTCCTCCACGCGTTCGGGCTGGGAGATGAGGAATAGGTTTCCCAGTGCCGCCAGCGAGAGAACGATCAGCAAGGTGGCATCGAGGATGGAGCTCAGGCGCGGGTCGAGTTCTTTTGCGGGGCGGCTTTCTTTTTGCGGCAGGCTTTCCATGAAGGCCTGAATCCACTCGCTCAACAAAGGCGCGGCAACGATGGCGAACAGGGCGATGTTGCGCTGGGCCACGAAGGTCAGGTAGGCGAAACCCAGGGTCTTGAAGATTTGCGGCCAGTTGAGCGGTTTCTTCGCAAAGGGCGCGACGAGGATCAGCAGGAACAACATCCACAGCAGCGGGTGAAAGTCCACGCGGTGAAAGTCGGGCGAGAGCCATTCCTGGATTTGCAGCGAGACGTTCACCTGTTGGAAGGGCAGCGCCCAAAGGCTGAGTCCGTTGGGGTTCAGGCCGACGGCCAGGGCCGAGAGGGCGGTCCAGCCCAGCAGGCGCAGGGCCAGCCGCCGAAGCGGAATCCGCTCACGGTCCAGGAGAAGGGATTGGGCGAAGAGTCCCGCGATGTGCGCGGCCAGCAGCAGGAATCCCCAAATCCAGCCGCCGTGCAGGTTGGCCCACAACGCGAAGAATGGAACCAGCATCCACTGCCTGCGGGGAGAGCGGAGCAGCCAAAAGTCGAGCAGGGCCACCAGCAAAAAGGATAGGATCTGCGGGCGCGGCCCCCAGACGGGTGCGGCGGTGATGACGGCCAGCAGGAGCAGGAAGCTGTCGGCAAAGGGGTTGCCCTTGAGGTTCTTTGAGACGACACGAAAGGTGAGCGCGCCCAGCAGCGCCACGAAGGCCGCCAGGGCGAAATAACCACCCAGGCGGTGAAGGCTGTACAAAAGAAGTTCGGACAGCCAGAAGGCGTTGACCCACGGCGCGCCTGCGCGGGTGTAGCTGAAGACATCAGCCAGCAGGACGCTTTTCTGTTCCCACATGACCTGGCCCGCGCGCAGGTGCCACCACAGGTCGGCGTCGACGGGCGGACGGCTGAGCAGGAAAGCCGTGAGCAGAAAGGTGAGCGCAGTCAGAAGGTTGGAAAGCGGATTTTTTTTCATGAGATTCCCATCAATGATAGTAGGTGAGGCCGACCCATTGCAGCCCCAGAAATGCACCCCATAGCAGTACCCAGCCCAAAATTGCCAGGCGCGGGTGCCGGCCCGCCATCAGTGTAAACAGGGTGTTGAGCGAATAGAAGGCAAAGTAGGGCACCAGGCACAGGGTGGCCGCCACCGCCAGCAGTTCATTTTCCAATTTCCAAGCCAAGTATATCAAAACCAGGCCCAACGGGATCAGCCAGGGGAAGGGGGAGATATTCCACGGGCCGACCGCCCGTCCGCCAGCGGATTGGCCTTGTTGAAAGAGGTGCGGGACCCACCACCCCCAGATCATGAAGGAAGCGGCGATCAATCCCAGGCTGGGAAGCAGATAGGCTGCCTTGTTTTGCGCGCGCTTGAACCAGACCAGGCCGGCCATGAGACCGTCCTGCGGTTTGGCCAGCAAAAGAAACAATCCCCAGTTGGCGGGAAGCAGAAAGGCCGCCATTGGCAACCAGCCGATGTTTCCGTTTACCAGCAAGGAGAGGAAGGCGGGCGAGGTCATCGCAAGCAGGAAACTCAGGCGCCTGCCTCCGTAGCGCGTTACAAGCAGCAAAGTTACGGCCAGATTTAGAAAGGCGACCACGGCCTGGGCGTAGCGTTCGGATAAAAACGAAAGCGGGTACAACATCAAAGCCACCCAGGGCGGATTCAAGAATGCGGGGTGTTGATACGGCGCCAGGGGTGTGTGCGCCGCAGGCCAGAAGGCGTCCAGAAAATCGCCAGCGGGCGGCAGGGCCTGGGCAAATGCAAAGATGAGCACCGGCGAAATCAATAGCAACGCCAGCGCCAGGTTGCGGAACCCGTCAGTGTGTTCCATTTTTGGGGTGGTCATGACGCATCCTTCATTGGTTGGGGTACAATCCGACAGTCTGGGGCGGGCAGGCCCCGTGCTTGTTGTTGGATGAAACCGGCGTTCTCACAGAGGTCTTTTGGATAAGCTTTCTCACAGGCAGAAAATGAATTGGATCGCGGCTTTCGGCGCGGCCCTGGGAATGGCAGCGGCCTCCCTCCGCCTGCCCGGCGGCGAAGACCTGTACCGTTATTACCTGCCTTTTATGCAAGGCTGTTTCGATTGCGGCTACGTGCCCTACTTTGCGCAGTGGACCCTGGCGCCGCTGCGCCTGCTGCCCGATTATCCGCTGGCCTGGCCGCTCTGGACGGCGCTCAGTGTGGCGGGATTCCTGGCGCTGGCCTACTTCACCGAGGTCAACCCGTTCCTGCTGCTGATTTCCTTTCCGATGCTGGGCCAGGTCTGGCTGGGCCAGGTGGATGTGCTGGTGGCGCTGGGCCTGGCGTTCTTCCTGTTCGGGAAGAATCCGACCCTGCGCGGGATCGGCCTGATTCTAGCACTGACCAAACCCCAGTTGACGGGATTGCCGATCCTGTTCGGCCTGCTGCTGGAATCGCCGCGCCTGTGGCCTCGACTGCTGGCGGCTCCCGTTTTGACGGCGATTCTCAGCCTGTTCGTCTACGGCTTCGATTGGCCCCTGCGCTGGATGGTCAATTCCACGGCGGAATTGCCCATCCATGTTTGGCGCCTGGCCAGCATGGACATTTGGCGTCTTGGTCTGTTTCTCGCGCCGCTGCCGCTGTTCTTTCGCGGGAAACGCGAGCGGCTGCTTTCGGGGCTGTTGGTCTCCGCGTTGGCGACCCCGTTCTATGGCGTGTACTCGTACGTGGTCTTCCTGCTGTTCGAAGTCAAATGGTGGACGGTGCTGCTCTCGTATGCCTGGCTGCTGGGATTCTTCATCTGGCGCGAGGAGGCCATGCGCCTGGCCTGGGTGCTGCCTGTGGGGATGTTGATCGAAATGGGAATCATGGAGTGGAAGAGGAAGGCGAAGGGCGTTAACCGTTCCTGACTTTGTTTTCACCGCGATGAACGCCGAATTTGGTGCCGCAACATTCACGTTGCGCATGGCATGACGGTGTACAGCCCACTCGCAAGATCCATCTTGCGGCACCGAAACCCCGATTATTTTTGGCTCATTGGGAATCGGCGTGATTAAAACCCTTTTGTACACGGATACTTCGACAGGCTCAGTACAGGTTTCACGGAAAACACGTTTTTTTTCTCTACCGTACATCTTCTCAACGCGAATGTCGCGAATGAGCGAATGATGCGAATTTTGACAATTTTCATTCGTGAAATTCGCCTATTCGCGGTATTCGCGATGGAAAATGTGTCAGATTTTCCGCATGTACGGTAGGGAATTTTTTTAAGGCTTTTTCGGCGTAATTCCGTGAAACCTGTGTGATCCGTGTACAGAATCACGGCAAATCCCAAAGAGCCTTATTTTTTAAGTTGCAATGGATTTGCGCTACGGCACTTGCAGATTGTTTGCGCGCGAGCCGCTTTTTTTTGTGAGCTTTTCGTGGAAGAACAGCCCATAGCTGAGCGCGAGCATGACCAGGTACACAGACGGATATTTCAAAACGCCGCTGCCTGAGAAACCGATCATCAAAAAGAGGGATATGACCAGCGGAAGCGCCGCCAGGTAGTTGGCGGGAACTGCATTCTCTTTTCCCAGCAGGAAAATCACACAATAGATCGGGACCAGCAGGAACATCAATTCATGGTAATGCGCGTAGGGCGCAAACAGGAGCGTGACCAGCATCAACAGCCCGGCTTGTTTTGCCCCGAATTGGCGGCTTGCTCCCAGCCACAGGCTGGCCAGCAACCCGACGAAGTATCCGCCCAACATGATGGAACGAAGAACATTCTTGTCCAAACTATCGGTGTTTCTACGGATCATGCCTGAGATCGTGGGCATATCCAGGGAATGCGGGAGCCGCCAAACGTCCCCTTCCACCACGCCCAGGATGTTGATGTAGGGCGGTATGCCATCCAGCCCGATCATCGCCAGGCTGATGGCTGCAAGCAGGCCGCCGCTGAGGAGCGCTCCCCACAAGAATTTGCGATGCCGCACCAGAAAGGGCGCGATCAATAGAATGGCGCTCTGCGGGCGGATGACGGCCAATCCCAATCCCAGCCCGGCGTTGAACGGCTTATCCTCCATCAGAAAATAGAACCAGATGGAGGCGCCCAGCAACAGCACAATTGCATCCTGCCCGTTCGCAAATCCCAAATAGGTGGGCCAGAACAGAAAGGTCCCCGCGGCGAGCAGCCAGCGCTGCTGATTGGTGAAGTTCAGACGGGCGAGGCCTTTCATCAGGAAGTAAACCACCATGCCATTGAACAGCAGGAGCAGGAGCGACCAGCGGATGAGCGAGGCCACGTAATTTTCATCCGAGATCAACATGCCCAGCGGGACGATAAAAGGCGGATGTGTGAAATAGGGAATGTGTTCATTGGAAAACTCATACCCAGCCGCCCGGGTTTGGATTTCGATTTGCAGCGCCGTGTCGTACACGTATCGAAAACCGTATTCCTGGGCGATTCTTGCGCCGGCATAATTTCCCATGAAATCGGAACCGCCCCGCTCTCCCGGAGTCATGACCATCCTGGCCCACAGCAATGAATAGATCAGGGTCAGGGCGAGGATGCCGGTGGACGAAAATACAACAAAAAAACGAATGCCTTTTTTCACGCGGAACAATCTCCTGGCTGATGGATAATTTCGTTGACTGCAAGGAACCGCCCCGCGCGGGTGGCCGTCCCTTGTGTCCCTTCCCTTTTGCCATGCAGAAAAAGAAGGGTATCAAAAAAGCGCCACAGATGTGACGCTTTTTTTGTGATTATTCGCCCAGGTAATCGCGCAGTTTCCTGCGGATGGAGGGGTGGCGCAGGCGGCTGAGGGCCTGGGCCTCGATCTGGCGCACACGTTCGCGGGTGACGCCCATCTTGCGGCCCACTTCTTCGAGGGTGTAGGCCTGGCCGTCGAGCAGGCCGTAGCGCAATTGCAGGATGCGCACCTCGCGCGGCGGCAGGCCGTTGAGCACCTCGCCGAGGTGTTCGCGCAGCAGGTTGTAGGTGGCCGAGTCGTCGGGCGGCGGGGCTTCGTCGTCTTCGATGAAGTCGCCCAACACCGAGTCTTCCTCGTCGTCGGTGGGCGTCTCCAGCGAGAGCGGACGGCGCGCCACCTGGATCATGTTCTCGACCTTCTTGGGCGGCACATCCAACGCGACAGCCAGTTCCTCGACGGAAGGCTCGCGGCCCAGGCGCTGGGTGAGCTGATGCTGGACGCGCAGCAGTTTGTTGATCTGGTCGCCCATGTGGACCGGCACGCGGATGGTGCGTCCCTGGTCGGCAATGGCGCGGGTGACGGCCTGGCGGATCCACCAGGTGGCATAGGTGGAGAACTTGTGCCCACGGCGGTAATCGAATTTCTTGGTGGCGCGGATCAGGCCGATGTTGCCTTCCTGGATCAAATCGAGGAAGGGCACGCCGCGTCCCATGTATTTCTTGGCGACCGAAATCACCAGGCGCGAGTTGGCTGTGATGAGATGTTCGCGGGCGGCCCAGCCGTCCTCGATCAGTTTGCGCAGTTCGGCGCGGCGGCGCGGGTTGACGTTGCCGTGCGCCAGTTCCTCGCGGGCCATGCGTCCGCGTTCGATGCGCTGGGCCAGGGCCACTTCCTCCGGGGCGGTCAGCAGCGGGACGCGGCTGACTTCCTTGAGGTACAGGCCGATGGTGTCGTCGGTGTCGATGTTGGCAAGGTAGTCGTCGAGGCTGAGGTCAGGCTCGGGTTCGGCTTCGACTTCCTCGACCGCCACCAGTTCATCCTCGGTTGGCTCGTTGGTGAGGGTATCCTCCACAAAGGGAATGCCCGCGCTCAACAAAGCGGAAAACGCTTCCTCCAGCTGCTCCACGTCCTGTTCGGCTTCGGGGAAGAAGTGCAGGATGTCATCCAGGGTGACATAGGACTTCTGACGCCCCAGCTCGATGAGCCGCGCAATCGCGGAGAACTCCTCTTCTTCGTCCTCGATCAATATTTTTTCTACATCCATTCTTCCATCCAGGGTTTGAAATTCTGTAACCACTCAGCGCGGCAAAGGGTAGGCACACGAAAAATGATTTTCATACGCGTTGGACCAAGCTGCCATTCACAACATCCCAAACCTTACGGGCCTGGCTGAAGAGTACAGGGTCGTTTTCAGAATACACAGTTTTAGGGCAAAAATCAATACCCTTGCAAAAGTCTCGATGATTTGTAATGTGATTGTTTTACTGACACATCTTGCGCAAATTGAAAGTTTCACAGCAGTTACTGAAACGCCCGCGGTGGGAATGGCTTATTCGCCATTCCCGGGTTTACCGCACTCGGGTGGAACGCGCAATTTTCACCCGTGGGTATGCTATAACCCGCTCAAGGCGCAGGGGTGACGCTGTCGTCGGGGGGCAGCGGGGACGGGGTGGGCGTCTCGTAATATGGCGGGGATGCGACCAGCATGAGCAGGCTTTCGATGGCGAAGTCCTCGATGACCAGGATGTGCTCCCCGTCCAGGCGGGCGTAGTAGCCCGTTTCCGAGGGGGTCTTGTCGCCGAGCCAGAGGATGTGCTGCGCGCCGTTCTTGAAATCGAGCGTGAGCACATGGACGGGGGGATCCAAGCCCAGGTCGGCCAGCGGCACGTCCTGGATCTCGTTGAGATAGCGCATCGAGCCGATTTCGGTCACGGCGGCTTCGACATTGCCCTGGTTGGCCCTGCCCAAGAACGGCAGGATGACCTGCCAGTTGCCTTGCAGGTCGAGCATCACTTCGACCGTTGTGCCCGAGGCGGGTTCGAGGCGGATGCGGGTAAGCGCACCCGCCCCCTCGGGGATGACCGTGCGCGAGGGCAGGGTTGGGAAACTTTGAGCCGCCTCCTCGACCGCCTGCTGTTCACGGTTCATGTATACGAGAACGCCAACCAGGACGGCCAGAACGAGCAGCGCAGCCCAGGTGGAATTGCGGAACATGTCAGCCTCTCCTGCGGCGCAGGAACCAACTGACGCCGCCGGCAATGACCACCAGTCCGGGCAGGAGGAAGACCGAGAAGAGCAGGATGGCCAGCCAGGTGTTGGTGTTGATCAGTTTGAGGGTGCGTTCGGTCGTATCGTAGGGCGTGAGCGTGATCTGGTCTTCCTGCTGGGCGGCCCAGTCGATGGCGTTGATGATCAGGTCGCCGTTGCCGTAGGCGTTGAAGTTCAAGTCGACGGCGAAGGAGGCGGAGCCGAAGGCCACCACGCGCCCGCCGCTGAATCCGTCCTCGCCCGCCAGCGCCAGGGTCAGCGGGCCGAGCAGGTCGGCGCCCTCGTCGAATTGGACGCGGGTGCCTTCCATGTTGGTATAACTGGTCTCGCCCCATGAGTCCCGCGTGGTCTGCGCCAGGGCGATGACGTTCACATTCTCGGGTACGGCGCCCTGGGTCAGGCTGCGGCTGTTCGGCAGGATGGCCACCTGGGTCATGCCGCGCGTGATGGGATGCTCGCTCGACAGGCTTTCGGAAACTGCCATCAATTCGTTGCCGGGGTTGCTCATATCGATGATGATGTTGTCATCGAAGAGAATGCCCCAATCCGAGGCAAGGTAGGCGGCCAGGGGATCGGGCGTGTCGCCGAATTCGGTCAGGGGCAGCGGGTCCAGGCCGACGACCAGGCCGCCGCCGCTTTGCAGGTAGGTCCCGAGCAGGTCGACCTCGGCTTGCGCGAGCGGTTTGAGAGGTCCCATCACCACGATGGCCAGCGCATCCGCAGGGATTTGGTTTTCGGCCAGCAGGTTGAGGGTCTGGACGGTGTAATTCTTGCCTTCGAGCGTGGCCTTGACGCTGCTCAAGGCGTCGTCGCCCGAGGTGTTGATGTCCACTTCGCCGTGCCCGGTCAGGAAGTACACCACGCGCACGCCCGGGTGGACCAGGCGGTTGATGGCGCGCACCAGTTCGGTCTCGTCGGCGTAGGAGGCCACCTCCTGGCGGTCGCCCAGGCTGAGCAGGATCTTGCCGTTGCCGGTGATGCCCGCATTGTGGACGGCGACGGGATCGGCGTCGGGGTCGCTGAAGCGGTAATCGAAGTTGCCGTTGCTGTTGGATTTGAAATTATTCAGCAGGTCGTCCGCCTGGGTGGTGGAGGAACCGCTGGTGAAGTATGCCGTGGCAGTCACCTTGCCGGGCAGGTTTTCGAGAACCTGCCGGGTCTCGGGCGCCAGAGTGTGGGCCTTATCGGCGGTCATATCCAGGGGCGGGAGCGGGTTCTGGTACGCCAGGAAGTTGACCATGACCAGGATGCCGACCAGGGCCAGCAGCAGGATCACTGAGTTCGAGCCGTAACGGGTCTGGCGGCGCGAGAGGAAGCGGCGCACCTGGTCGGGCAGCAGGATGCCGTACACGCTGACGCCGATGCCGATGAGGGTCAGGCTGGTCCAAAAGGCCTGCTTCCAGGTTTCGATGTTCCTGGGCAGGAACCAGCCCACGGAGTTCAGGCCGATCATGAGGGCGATCACGCCCGCGGCAATGCAGGCCAGGATGGAGATGCCCAGGGCGGCCAGGGCATACGTGCGGATATTCTTCCTGTGTTTCATCAGCGCCACCTCCGCATTTCGACCGCCGAGGTGCCGATGAACAGGCCCAACACGGTCAGGCTCACGTAGTAGATCACGTCGGCCAGCACGATGCTGCCCGCGTTGAACGTGTCATAGAAGTGGGCCTTCATGTCGAGATATTCGAAGATGCCGGCATTGCCCTGCACCAGGCTGGCGGGGAAACCGATCAGCCACCACATGAAGATGAAGACGCCCATGGTCAGGAAGAAGGCCGAGATTTGGTTGCTGAACAGCGAGGAGATGCCGACGCCCATGCCCAGCAGGGCCGCCGCCACCAGAATGACGCCGAGGTAGGAGGACAGCAATTTGGTGTAGTCCAACCCGTTCTCGACCAGCCCGTTCAGGATCAGCGGGTAGACCAGGGTCAACGCCACCACGGTCAGGATGAACAGGAAGGCGCCCAGCCATTTTCCGACCACCAGTTCCCAATCGCGCACGGGAGCGGTCAGCAGCAGTTCCATGGTGCCCATGCGCATCTCGTCCGAAACCAGGCGCATGGTCAGCGCGGGGATGGAGAAGACCAGCAGGAAGACGATGTTGCCGGTGATGGGGGTGTTGTCGGGCGCGGGCACGCTCATGCCGTACATCTGGGATTGCTGGGAGGACTGCATCGAGGAGCCGACCACGATGGCAAAGATGATGCCCAGCACCAGCACGATCATGAACATGATCACGTAGGCCACGGGGCTGTTGAAATACTGGTTGTATTCGCGCTTGGCGATGGTCCACAAGGTGTTCATTTGACGCCTCGCTCGTTGTTGTGGTTTTCCGTATTGGTCAATTCCAGGAAGATTTCTTCGAGGCTCATGCCCAACGGGCGCATTTCGAGCAGATCGTAGCCCGCGCCGATGACGGCCTTGGCCACCTCGGGGCGGATGTCCTGCCCGGGCGCGAACTGGAATTCCAGCACGCCTTCCTCGCGCAGGTCGACGCTTTGCACACCCTGGACCTGTTCGACCAGGGCGGGCAGGTCGTCGGTTTCGCCGCGCACGCGCAGCATGACGCGTTCGGCGCCCAGCAGGCGGGCCTGCAATTTCTCGGGGCTGTCCTCGGCCACGATGCGGCCCTTGTTGATGATCAGGACGCGGTCACAGATGTTCTGGGCCTCGCTCAGGATGTGGGTGGACAGCAGAACGGTGCGTTCCCGGCCGATCTCGCGGATCAACTTGCGCACTTCCACCACCTGGCCCGGGTCGAGGCCGATGGTGGGTTCGTCGAGGATCAGCACCTCGGGGCGGTGCAGCAGGGCCTGGGCCAGGCCCACGCGTTGGCGCATGCCCTTGGACAGGTTGTGAATCATGCCGTCGGCGCGGTCGAGCAGGCCGACCTGTTCCAGCACCTCGTCCACGCGGTCTTCCACGTCGGGCAGGCGGCGCAGGTCGCCCATGAACTTCAAGTACTCGAAGACCGACATGTCCGTATACAGCGGGACGGTTTCGGGCAGGTAGCCGACGCGGCGGCGCACTTCGATGGATTCCTCCACCACATCGTAGCCCGCCACCAGGGCTTCGCCTTCGGTGGGCGGCATGTACCCAGACAGGATGCGCATGGTGGTTGTTTTTCCTGCGCCGTTCGGCCCAAGGAAGCCGAGGATTTCCCCTTGCTGGGCGTCGAAGGATATTTGGTCGACAGCGCGGCGGCTGCCGTAATCCTTGGTGAGACCGTTGACTCGAATCATTGGCTCTCCTGGTAAAGATGATTTGCGTAAGGATGCATCCTTGCGAAGGGGATGTCCGCCGCAAAAAGCGCGGCTGCCGTCAGTCTTTTGGCAACGATCGAACCTTCGCAAGGCTGGTTGAAGGGATGTCGGTTTTCATACAAAAACGGCACACCAGCCGTCTGGCGGGCTGTGCCGTGAAGTGAACCGAAAAATACTATACAAAATTTGTAACGCGAAGTCAAGCAGGTTGGAATGTTCTAATCAAACGCTAATCTGTGGGGCGATTCGGGAAATTTAGGATCCATGCGGTGTGTTTGTGTTTAAAGCCGGGTGTAGAGGAAATAGATGACGGCCGCTCCCAGGCACAGCATGAACAGGAGCGCCGCTGCCAGGATGCCGAAGCGCAGGCCGGTGTGTTCCGGCTCGATGCTTGGGGCGGGGGAAACGGGAATGGCCGGGGATTGGGAAAAGACCGATTCGCGCGGCGGCAGGCGCGGGTCCGCGGCGGGGGTGATTGCGGCGGCGAAGCGTTCGGCAAAGTCGGGGATGCCGTTGCGGTCCCGGTCCCACTCGCCCATCATCTTCTCGTATCTTTCGCGCGCTTCGGGCGGCAGGTCTTCCAGGCGATCGTAGGACTGGCCGTTGTAGACGAGACTGGTATGCTGCGTTCGCAGGGCGCCCTCGAACAGGTCGGGCAGGCCGTTTTGGTTTTTGTCGGCCAGCACCTGCATGACCGACTCGTAGGCCTGGCGCACTTCGGGCGGCATGTCTTCCAGGCTGCGATAGGTCTTGCCGTTGAAGAGGATGTTTTCTGTCATGGGGCCTCGCTTTGGTGTTGGCCGCATTGTACCCTCATTTCAGGCCGTGCGGCTATAATTAGGAACAACCTACCCCCTGGAGGAAGCATGACCGAACTGCTGTACCAGACCGATGCGTATTTGCGCGAATTCGATGCGCGCGTGATTGCGGTGGATGCCGAGGCGCGCGCGGTGACGCTCGACCGTTCCGCGTTCTATCCGGGCGGGGGCGGCCAACCCTGCGACTTTGGCGCGCTGCGCGTGGACGGGGTGGATTATCCCGTCGGGAAGGTGAAGAAGCAGGGCGAGGATGTGCTGCACTTCCTGGGCGGGACTGCGCCGCTGCCTGCGCTGGATTCCGCCGCTCACGGCAGCCTGGACTGGGAGCGCCGCCACCGATTGATGCGCACCCACACGGCCCTGCACGTGCTGTGCGGAACGGTCTTCCGCGATTACGGCGCGCTGGTGACGGGCGGCGACATGGAACCGCTCAAGGGCCGCATGGATTTCGAGTTCGAGACCATGCGCGGGGAACTGGTGCGCGAGATCGAGGCGGCGGTCAACCAGGAGATTGCCGCGGCGCGCAATGTGCGGGTGAGCATCCTGCCGCGCGAGGAGGCTTTCCAAATTCCCGACCTGATCCGCACCAGGATCAACCTGCTGCCCGAGGGCATCGCCTTTGTCCGCACCGTGGAAATCGTGGGCCTCGACCTGCAAGCCGACGGCGGAACGCACGTGGCGAACACCAGCGAGGTCGGCTCGGTGCGCGTGACAGATTACAAGAGCAAGGGCGCGATCAACAAGCGCATTTACATCGAGATTTCGTAAGAGCGTTTTCCACGAAGAACAGTATCTTCTCAATAATCAGGATATTTTGGAGTGCGCAAGTTCTACTTGCGCGTTATCCCGAAGTAGAACTTCGGGACTCCAGAGCACGCCCCGAAATTTTGAGAAGGTGCGAAGAACACGAAGAAAATCAAACGCACCCCGATTGGGGTGCGTTTTTTGCAGAGTAAGGACAAATTGCCAATTTGCCCTGCGAGTTTGCCCTACGACAAAATCACCTGTCCGCAGTACTCGCACTTGTCCATGCCGAGTTCCAGGATGCCGCCGCAGTTGGGGCACTTGAAGGTCTCGACGCGGATCTGGAAGCCCGAGGTCTTGAAGGCGGTCTCGTTTTCGGCCAGGTCGGCGCGCAGACGCTTGAGCCGCGCCAGGTAGGATTCGCCGGTCATCTCGCCCGATTTGCGCAGGCGCTCCACATCCGCAATGGATTCCTTCAACATGCGGCGCTCGGCCTCCAGCGATTCACGGCTCTTGTCCTGGAAGGAGACCTTCATCTCGGGCTTGGGCGGGATCGAGGCCAGGATGGCTGCGATGACCAGGAACACGCCGGAGATCAGGATGCCCACCAGCAGGGGGGTGAACTGAAAGCCCGGGATGGAACTGAAGTTGACCTTGCTCGTCTGAACCTGGCTGTAATCGGCGATGACCACGTAGCGCTCGCCGCCCAGTTTGCCGATGTCGATGCGGGTGATGCCGCTGGAATGCGAAGGCAGGTTGTTGCGCGAGCCGCTGTCGGTGAAGACGGCCACCTTGCCCGAGTCGTCCCCGAGCACGGCTTCCTCCCTGCCATCCTCGTCGATGTCCAGGCCCGAGATTTCCGTCACCTTGTCGGAGAGGGAGCCGCTCCATAATTGACGGGTGTTGGCGCCGTCGAAGGAGAAGGCCCACACGCCGCCCTCCTTGCCGCCGACCACGATCTCGCGCGAGGACGGGTCGCCGTTCAACTCCACGGTGCGGACTTCGCTGACGGCCTGCCCGAGCGACTTGTTGAACAGGACCGAACCGTCCACCGCGCTGTAAATGAAGAAGGCGCCATACTCGCCGCCCGTGATGATTTCGCTGTTCCCGTCGCCGTTCAGGTCGAAGGCCCGCATACGGCGCAGCTGTTCCTGCGACTGCGTCCACACGGCGCGGCCCTGCTCGTCGTACACGGCCAGCATGCCATCGTGGGTGGCGATGGCCGCGTGCATTTGTCCGCCGATCAGGGCGTCATCCATGCCGCGGACTTCGGCATTGCCCAGGGCGTTGTTCCAGCGCGGCGCCCCGTCCAGGCCCAGCGACAGGATCGAGCCGCTGCTGTCGCCCAGCACGATCTGCGACCCCGAGGCATAGCGGATGACCGCCACCCGCGCGGGATTCCCGATGCTCAGGGTCTCCGCCAGGGTGGCGACTTGTCCCTTGCTGATCACGTCCACCGACATGCCCACGCCGAGATGGTAGACGACGATGTCTTCCACACCGTCGCCGTTCACGTCGCCCAGGGTGCTCTTGGGCGCGGAATAGGAATAGGTCCACAGCGTGTTGCCCGCGCCGTCCAGCACCGAGACGTTGTCGGCGTTTTGCAGGAACAACTCATCCTGCCCGTCGCCCGTCAGGTCGATGACCTTCATGCTTTCGGCGGTGTTGTACGAGGCTGTCCAGGCGGTGCTGCTGCCGAACTTCTCTGCCGTCACCAGGCCGCTGAAGGCGAACACCGCCGCCACGGCCATGACGAGACAACTCATGAGGATGGCTACCACAAAGGGAATGATCTTTTTGCTCATTTACGCGGCCTTTCGTTGCAGGAGGGAATAGGCGGATTGTAAAACGTTAAGAATGTTCTCGTGCTCCACTTCCTCGAAGGGGGAACTGGCAGCCAGGTTGATCATGCCGCCCTCGGTGCTCAGCGCGGTGACGGTGTACTTGCCGATATTCTGCCCCGCGCGCAGCGCGGAGGCGTTTCCGATTTGATAGACCTCGGGATTGACCACGATGCGCACCTTCAGGTCCTGCATCGCGCCCTTGAACTTTTCGGGCTTGGTCTTGTACTTGCCGCTGATGCGGCTGCGCTTGGTGTACGAGGCGCGCTTCTTGGACTTCTGCACCGCCGAAATGCGGATGATGTTGCCATCGTACAGCTTGGCCTTGAGCGCAAGCCACTCGTCGCGGTAATAATTTGTGGTGCGGTTCTGGGTATCCTTGGCCGAACGAGCCACCTTGGTGGGCAGCATGGCGCCCGTCAGGTCGAGGTGGCCCAGGCAGGTGGAGCCTGGCCGCAGGTCGTCGCGCAGGGTGTAGAGGATGTGTTTCAGGCCTTCGTAGCGGGGGGAGAAATCCAGGCTGTCGCTCTTGCGGATGCTGCGCGCCATCACGATGGCCGCAATCCACAACGCCAGCCCGCCCGCGGAGAAGATCAATGAAAAATATCCCAGCAGGAAGATCAAGACATCGACCAGCGCCAGGCCGATGCCCGCAAAGAAGATCAACAGGGGAATCCAGCGCCACTTGTCGCCCGCCGTTTCGGTCTTCTGCACCTCGGCCTTGAATTTGTTCATCCCGTGCAGGATGGACATGGGTTTGTCGGCCAGGGAAACGTACAGCGGCGCATAGTTCTTTTTCCCGAACGCGCCCGTGGCGGGGACTTTCTTGCGCGCGGTATTCAACAGATAAAAGAAAATGATCAAAACCAGGACGCCCGCCACGGCGGACCCGCACAGGAAAATTTCCATGCTCTCTCCTTCGATGTTCCTGACGTACACCATACGTGCTTGAAAATTGCGTTTTGCTGGGGGTGGAAAACGCAATTTTCATCGTGGATCATATATAATCCACAGGATGCCTAAAATTCTCTACACGGCCTTCGATATTGTACCAAGCCCCAAGGGGGCTTCCACTCATATTTTGCACAATATCCACGGACTCGTCAATGCGGATTTCGACGTGCATCTTATCACGCCCAACGACGGCCTCCTACCCACCGTTGATACTATCGCGGGCGCGCGCGTCACGCGCATCTCACAGGATTTGTCGCAGAACTTCCTGGCGCGGGCCGTGCATTTCGGCCAGGCCGTGGCGGCGCACGTCGCCATTCACCCAGGGTATGACCTGGTTCACTACCGCAATGTGTGGGACGGCCTGCACCTGGCGGGACAAAAGAAGCGCCACGGCTACAGGACCCTCTTCGAGGTCAACGGCCTGCCCTCCATCGAATTGAAATATCACTACCCAGGCCTGGATGCGGCCCTGCTATCCAAGATCAAGGAACAGGAGATTGCCACCCTGCACCTGAGCGACGCGATTATCTGCCCCTCGCGCGTGACCCGCGACTACATCGCCTCGCTCGGCCTGGACCGAAGCCTGGTGACCGTTATCCCCAACGGGGTCAGCCCCTCGGACTTTGCCCCCTCGCCCCTGCCATCCCGCGACGGGCGCATCCCCACGCTGCTCTACATCGGCACCCTGGCCGACTGGCAGGGACTGGACGTGGTCGTCAGAGCTTTGCCGAAGATTTTGGAAAAGCAGCCTGTCCAGTTGAAAATCATCGGGCGCGGACGTTCCCGTCAGCGCAAGCTGCTGGCCAGGCAAATCCGCAAACTGGGCGTCGAGGAGCAGGTCCTCGTCCAACCCGCGGTGCCGCACCACGAGATCCCCGCGCTGATCGCCGAAGCGGACATCTGCGTCGCCCCGCTGGGACTTAACGACCGCAACGTCACGCAGGGCGCCTGTCCGATCAAGGTGCTGGAATACATGGCGGCGGGACGCCCGCTGCTGGCCTCGAACATGCCCATCGTGCGCGAACTGGTGCGCGAAGACCTGGACGCGCTGCTCTTCTCGCCCAACGATCCGGATGACCTGGCGCGCCAGGCCCTGACCCTGCTGGAGGATTTCGAACTTTCGCAGCGTCTCGCCCAATCTGCCTCGCAGCGCGCGTTGACGAAGTTCACCTGGCGCGAATCGCAGAAGAAATTGTTGAAGGTGTACGGGAAATTATTGGAACCGTAGGTCGCGCCTGTGGCGTGACCTACTATCTCGACAGATTAAAGATGGGTAGTGGGTTCGAGTAAGTGAGTGGTGCGGAATGGCATTCCGCATTCCCGTAGTTTGGCGGGATTCCATCCCGCCCCACGAATTCCACCACTTACACTGATCCATTACCTAAAGATGTAGGGCAAATTGGCAATTTGCCAGGCGCAATTTAGCAAATTGCGCTACAACTTCATCTGGTAGCGGTACTACGTTCTGTCAAATGAAAACCGTCCCGCAGAAGATGCCTGCGGGACGGTCTTTTCGTCGAGGCGAATGGGAGGGCCTAACTCGGACAAGCCGAAAGAGATTTAACCACGAAGAACACACGCGTGCCTGCGTACAGTGCAGGCAGAGATCACCGAGAAAACGTATCTTCTCAATCATCAGGGTATTTTGGAGTGCGCAAGTTCTACTTGCGCGTTATCCCGAAGTAGAACTTCGGGACTCCAGAGCACGCCCCGAAATTTTGAGAAGGTGCGAGAAAACCTTAAAAAAACTCCGTGCGCTCTGTGTTCTCTGTGGTAAGGATTTTCCTGTTTTTTGCCTGCACAGGGCCGCAGGCACTTGTGTACAAGGATTTAACTTCCAAGTTCCTACTGAACGTTCCTCACCGCCACGCGCTGTTCGGGGACCTGGTAGCCCGCCTCGGCGCCGACCTCGACGATGGCCCTGTTCGTGTCGAAGTAGACCTGCCAGTAATGGTCGTTGTGACAGTTGGGCTGGACGGCCAGCAGTGCGCCGCGCTCGTTGAAGGCCTGGATATGCACCTCGGCGGCGGGCTTGGCCAGCACGTTCGGAATGGCGTTCAATTTCTTTTGCAGGCGCTCGATGGCGTCGGACGGGTCGACGTCGTGGCCGATCTGCGCGGTCAGGTCCACGCGGCGGAAGGAATTGGTCGAATAATTCTGGATATTCGCCGAAAAGATCGTATTGTTGCCCACAAAGACGCGGATATTATCCTCCGTATCCAGGAGGGTGGCAAACAGGCCGATCTCGACGACCGTACCCGTGACGCCGCCCGCCGAGATCATGTCCCCAACTTTGAACGGACGCAGAAAGACCAGGAAGACGCCCGCCGCAAAGTTGGCGAGCAATCCCGCCCAGGCCGCGCCGACGGCGATGCCTGCCGCGGCCAGCAGGGCGGCGAAGGAGGTCGTCTCGATGCCCAACATGCCTAGGATGGCGACCACCAGCAAAATGCGCAGGCCGATGACGACCCCGCCCTCGGCGTACTTCGCCAGGGTCAGGTCCGTTTTGCGGCGGCCCAGGGCGGCGCGGGCGGCTTTGCCCGCCAGGTTGATCAGCCACCCGCCCACGATCCAGATGACGACGGCGCCGATCAGCTTCCAGCCGAGCGGAACGAGATAGGTATTCATGAATTGTGAAATATCGATGGACATGCAAACTGCTCCAGGCAATGCTGTGATGTGCGAACTGGCGGGATATTTTACTGCAAGCCCGGCGAATTCTGGAAGCGCGAGATCAGGTATTCCAGGTAGCGTGACTTGAACTGGCGGCTGGCCAGGCTCCGTTGGATGGGCGGCAGGCGCAGGATGACGCCCAGCACGGCGGCCAGGGCGCGGTGATTCCATAACACGCGGTTGTCGAAGATCAGGTCTTCCAGCCCGCCGCGTTCGAGGGCCATCATGACCACGCGCTGCACCGAGTTGACCGGGGTGATCACCCGCTGGGCGCGTTCCCGCAGCGACAGCCCGCCCTTGTCGCATTGGCGCACGCACACGCCGCAGCCCAGGCAGATGTCCTCCTCCAGTTTGGCCTTCTTCATTTTGGGATGATGCGGGTCATTGGTCGAGACCAGGGTCATGGCTTCCACGGGGCAGGCCGTGACGCATTTCCCGCAGCCGTTGCAGTAGGCCTCCTCCACGACCGGCAGGAAGTTGGTGGTATGCACCGGGTTGAGGATGCCGAACTTGCGCGCGGCGATCAGCGCCTCGCAGCAGCAGCCGCAGCAATTGCAGATGAAGTTGACATCCTGCCGCACGTTTTCCCCGAATTGCACCAGGCCGTGTTCGTAGGCCTGTTGCAGCAGGTCCAAGCCTTCCTGTACGTCGACCGGGCGGGCGTACTCGTGGCGGGTCAGGGATTGGGCCGTGCCGTTGAAGGTCATGCAGATGTCGAGAGGCGCGTCGCAGTTGCGGCCCACGTGCTGCATCTTGTGGCGGCAGTAGCACACGCCCACCCCGCGATGGCTGGCGGTGCGGATGACCTCGCTGGCGCGTTCGTAGTCCAGCACGTGCAGGGCATTGTCCGCAGAGAGCATCGGCTCCTGGACGAAGACGCGTCCCAACTGGGTCTCGCCATTGACGAACAGGGCGCGGATGAATTCCTCCTCCACGTTCAGGTATTGATAGAAGAGTTCGCCCAGCACCTTTTGGTCCACGTCGCCGCGCAGGCGCATCATGGAGAATTCGAAGAAGCCTGCCATGGGCGGCGGCAGGACGTAGGTGAGCTGGCCGCGCTGTTCGATGTCCAGCAGGATGGCGCGGCTGGATAATTCGTCCAGCACCTTGCGCGTCTCGGTCAGGTTCATCTTCCAGGTGCGGCTGGCTTGTTCGGCGGTGAAGGGTTTGACCGGCAGCAGGGCCACCAGCCCCGCCTCGCGTTCGCTGAACAGGATTTGCAGGATCTTGTAGAGGGAATCGGAGGGCGGCGCTCCCTGTGGGAAGCGGTTCAAGCGTTCGACCAACTCGGTGTAGCCTGATTTCAAGGTGGTGTGGGACATGGCGGCCTGCCTGTAAGGGGGTGTCTTGGATTTTGTACCAATATAGTGAGCTTTCCCGCCAAAATCAACACTCTTTCATCCCGATTGGCGATGATGATTGTCCCGGTTGAATGGGATGCTGATTCTACGTCCTGAGTTTATCGAAGGGCAGGTGAGCAAAGAACGGATGCTTTCCGCTTACCCACCCTTCGACTATGCCGCGGCAGTGCGGTGAGAACCTCTACCGGTTGCCGTTTTCGTGGATATCCCCAGAATTTATCCTTTCGTATAGCCAAAGTGAGATCGCCAGCGCAATCCAGGCGAGGACTTGTCCCTGGGGGAACCTGCCCAGCCACAACACATCGTCGGCGCGGAAGGCGCCCAGGAAGAGCTGCCAGCCTGCCGTCAGGGCCGCGAAGGTCAGGAAGAGCAGGCCCGGGCGCGGGGCCGGTTTGAGGGTCCAGGCCAGGCCGAAGGTCAGCAGGGCGGCCAGGGCCTCATAGAGTTGGGTGGGGTGGCGTTCGGCATTCCACAGGGAGATGGCCCAGGGCAGGTCGGCCGGCAGGCCGTAGGCGCTCCCCGCCGCCAGGTGGCTTAATCCCAGCGCAATGGCCAGGATCGCCAGGAAGGGCGTCAGGGCGTCAAGGGTGTTCCACAAGGCCAGCTTTTGCCGCCGCCCGTAGACCAGCAGGGTCAGCAATGCGGCCGCGCCCCCGCCCAGCGGGTCGAACGAACTGACGCCTAGCTCGAACAGGCTGAGCGGACTCTTGAGGTAGGCCGTGAGGTGACTCAAGGCATAATACAACCGTCCGCCCAGGAGGTAGGCGGCCAGCCCGTAGAAGATCAGGTTGCCGAGCGCTTCGGCGCTTACCTGGTGTCGGGCGGCGCGTTTTTCGGCCAGGCTTTGACCCAGCCAGACGGCGGCCACCAGCAGGATCAAATGGCGAGGCGGGGTGAACAGGCTGCGGAAGAGTTCGATCACTTGAGCAGCTCCTCGATGCGGGCGTACAGCAGGGCCTCCGAGACAGGGCCGTTCACCACGTAGCGGATGAGGCCCTGGCGGTCGATGAAGAAGCTCGAAGGCAGGGAGCGCAATTGGTAGGCCGAAGAGACCTGCCCCGTTTCGTCGAGCAGCACGGGAAAGGTCAGGCCGTATTCCGTGAGGAAGGGTGCGATGGCCGAGCGTTCATCCTGGACGGTGGCGTTGACGGCCAGCACGACCAACCCCTGCGCCTGGTATTCCTCGTGGGCTTTTTGCATGGCGGGCATCTCGGCGCGGCAGGGCGGGCACCAGGTGGCCCACAGGTTGACCAGCACCACCTGCCCGCGCAGGTTCGAGAGGGTGTAGGTTTTCCCATCCACGCTTTGCAGGCTGAAGTCGGGAGCGGGGAAGCCCGCCTGGGGCGCGGCGGACAGGTTCGAGGCGCCTGTCCGCGCGCTGATGCCGATCCAGGCCAGGCCGGCGGCCAGGATCGCAAGGAAGAAGAGTCGGCGTGTCGGTTGCATGTTCTCCAGGGTTCGATGGGTGTGGGGGCTCTGCCCCTGCGGGTTACGGCGCCGCCGTTGGGGTGGGGGTGGCGCTGGGGACTTCGAGCGTGGGAGCCGCCGTGGGCGTGGGGCTGGGTTCGACGGGCGGGACCCCGCCCAGCAGGATGATCCAGGCGATGTCGAGATCGTCGGAAGCGGCCACGGGGAAGCCCGGCAGGTTGGACAGGGTCAGGTCGAGGCGCAGCAACACCTGGTCGAGGTCTTCGGCCAGGTTGGCCGGGGCGGCGGGACGCAGGTCCGCCAGCAGGTCGCGCGCCGCCTGCACATCCTGTTTGGCCAGCCCGAAGTTGCTCTGGTACAGGAACAGCCGCGCGCGGGCCAGCAGTTCCATCGATTTCAACAGGTCCACCTGGCGGCTGAGTTCGGCGTTGGTCGCCTGGCCTTGCGCCTCCAGCGTGGATTGCATCTCCTCCAGCGCGGCCAGCGTTTGGGTGTGCGCGGCGATCTCGCTTTCGAGGCTGCCCACGCGCCCGTCGAGCTGGTCCAACACCTGGGCCTGTTCGGCTTGCGCGCCTTCCAGGGTTTCCAATTGCGCGCGCAGTTCGGCGACGGCCTGCTCATTGTCCGCCTGGCGGGATTGTATGGCCGCCATTTGGGCGCTGTTCTCCTGCACGGGCAGGATGTACCTCTCGTACACGATGGGCAGGCCGAAGTACAGCCCCGCGCCGATACCGCCCAGGAGGAGCAGGAGCAGCAGCAGATTCAGCAGGAAGCGAAAGAGGCGTCCCAGCCGCTGACTGAGGCTGGGACCTGCGGGCCGCGCCGCGGGCGGCTCGGGCTGCGGCTGCGGCGACGGGACGACGGCTGCCGTTTCGAGGGCGGGTTCCTCCGCCGCGGGCAGCTCCGCCTGGATGACTTCCTCGGCGGGCGCGGGTTCTTTGGTGCGTCTGGCCATGTAAACCTCCCGAAAGGTGATGATGTCTGCCTGTATTGTACGCGATTTTGGGCGGCCCCTGCGCATGCCTTTACTTTGCGCAGCCCGGAGACTGGTACAATACAATACCCATGGTTGAAAATTGCGCATTCCACCCTCTAAAAAAGCGCAATGTTCACCCGAGTGCGGTACAGCCCCCTGTCCGGCGGGTTTGCCGGCAAAAAAACATCTCATTGGAGCTACTTATGGGTTTTCTTGATGCATTATTCGGACCTGCCGTCCCTGCCATCACCGCCGAGGAATTGAGCGCCAGGCTCAAGGTGGGCAAACATCCCCTCGTGCTGGACGTGCGCCAGCCGTCCGAATTCAAGCAGGTGCGCATCGCCGGCGCAAGGCTGATTCCCCTGAACGAACTGCGCCGCCGCATGGACGAACTGCCTGCCAACCGCGAGATTTTCTGCATCTGCGATTCGGGCAGCCGCAGCAAATCTGCCGCCAGGATGTTGATCAAGGCCGGCTACAAAGTCACCGACGTGACGGGCGGCATGCACGCCTGGCGGCGCCTGGGCCTGCCGGTGCAAAAAGGGTGAGACCAGCGAAGCGCGTCTGCGGTGAGGGAGGTGGAGCCGGGATGGTCGCTGAGCCGCTGGGTTGAGCTTGTCGAAACCATATACTCCACGGTCATGGGTTGGGGGGCGGTGTATTTGCGCATAGCAACGCGAGTCGAGCCAGCCATGCCTGCACTGAGCCTAGTCGAAGTGTAGTACTTGGTGATCTGATTTCCGTTCTTGATCTCGAAATGCGCGCCGACGCCTGCCCTGAGCTTGTCGAAGGGAAGAGAATCGTCTCGCCATCCATCACGGATTTTACCCGTTTTCCGTCCGCGTCGAAGGTAAATGTGGCAATCGTCGCGCCGTTTTTCTGCACCTGCTCCAGGCGGTCCTCCGCGTCGTAGCCCAAATTGAACGTGTCCGCCATGCGGCGATAGAATAAGCAGGGTATATGGTAAAGATATTCCTGATATTCATCGTCTGGCTTGCGTGGAAGGTTGATGCCATCTGATCTCATGCAGATTTCAAGGCGACATCCACCCCACAGGTTGGGAATTCTCAGAAATCTTTATTGCCTCGTTCGTTGTAATGTCCAAAATAATAACAGCACTATCGGCATCTCCGTGATTACTTTCGATGAGGATTTGATTGCTGTCAGGAGACCATATTGGGGCTGCATACCATTTGGTGTGTATCCCTCGCGATAAATTGCTGGAAAGGCAATATACCGTTGCCGTCCTTGTTCCTAAGTTGAATACTGCCAATCTGTAGTATGGATCGCCATAGGATTCGTTATGTATCCAAAAAGCGACAAAGCTTCCATCAGGTGACCAGCTAGGGTTGTAGATTAACACTCCGCTTCTGTAGAATTCTGCAAAGTTAGTGACTTGGGTTTCCAATCCATCTTGAGTTAAGATATAGACTTCCTCATACGAGGTGTTGTGAGTGTTAATAAATTTTGGGTTTTGCGCAACTAAAGCAACAAATAGGCCGTCGTTTGACCAGTCTGCCTCTAT
>JBMOMS010000010.1:0-4258 GCA_049324895.1 Chloroflexota bacterium | reverse complement strand
GCGGCAACAAACTCGGCTGCGCCATTGTATATGCTTTGAAGGTTACTTTTCCGTTGTTCATGTCCCCCATTGTATTAAATTTTCTGCAAGATTGCAACGGGGCTGCCTACCTTTTTAGACAGCCCCGCGATTTTTCATCCTGTGCCTGATTGTGCCAGTATCTCGACCAGCTAAATTTGTAGGGCAAATTGCGCTACAACTTCATCTGGTAAGGCTGCTAGAACGATTCGTACAAATTGGTATTGAACGGCAGGCAACCCTTGCGGATGGCCTCCACCTGTTCCGCCGTCAACGCCGTGCGCCACTTGTCGGCCTGTTTGCGGCTGTCGCGCTGCACTTCGTAGAAGTCGCCGTCCTTTTCGGTGGTGCGCTCCTCGATGGCGGCCTGCACCCGCTCATCCCAGCGCAGGCGGTATTTTTCATACAGCTTCTTGAATTCGGCAATCGGCTCGTTGGCCAGGTCCTCGAAGACGACCCACTGCCAGTTGGGATGGCTCTTGAACATGGCCTGGATTTCGCTGGTGGTCTGGCCCCAATCGCGGCCCAGTTTTTCGATCACCGCCAGGGAGACTTCCTCGACGTTCTCGTGGCGCTTCCACTGGCGCAGGACGCTGTCGATGCGCCCGGCCGGGTGGCGCGAGATATACAGAACCCGCAAGGCCGGCAGGGCGTCGCTGATTTCCTGCATGATGTCCAGGAAGGAGATCGGTTTGATGCAGATCATTCGCATGCTGGGCGGGGTGGACAACACTGCCGAGAGGACAATACAGGTCATCATGTGAACTTCGAAAGCCTTGTTCACCCTGCGATGCGCAAAATCCCAGAATTTTTCCTTCCCTGCGGCATTGCTGCGTTCGTAGTGATACTTCAACAAATTGACTTCAGGCTCGTGCAGGTAGGTGGAAGACCAACTCTGCGCCAGCAGCGTACCCAACATGCTCGTCCCGCTGCGACTCATCCCAAAGACCACCAGCACCTTCTTCTTGTAAATTCGCAAAACCAACCGCGTGAGCATTTTTACCATAAAGCGGAAGGGAAATGTCCACAAGGCAAAATAATAGGTTCGCTTGCTGGTTACTGCATTATAAGCACCCGTCATTCCCGTCACATCCTGAAGGAAAGATTGTAACCGTTCAGCCACATCGTTTTGCGCTCATTTGCCAAAATCGGGCAGCTTTCGCGAAGCATCCTTTAGGACAACCCCGCCCACCAGGCGGACTGAACAGTTACGAAAGTTTTTTCTAGTGTCGATATTATAGCCCGGGATGTCCAAAATAAAGCATGGAACTGCCCGGGCGCGCCTGCTACTCTTCGCCCAGGGCTTCCTTGGCCTTCTTGGTCTGCTTGCCGCGGTCCTCGGTATTCAGGATGCGCTTGCGGATGCGATAGGACTCGGGGGTGACTTCGAGCAACTCGTCGTCGGAGAGGTATTCGATGGCTTCATCGAGGGACATCGCGCGGGGCGGGGTCAGGCGAATTTCCATGTCGCCGCGCGCCGAACGGATATTGGTCAGGTGTTTCTTTTTACAGACGTTGATCGGGATATCCATGGCGCGGGCATACTCGCCGACGACCATGCCTTCGTACACTTCCACGCCGGGGCCGACAAACAACACCCCGCGTTCCTCAGCAGACTTCAGGGCGTAGGCGGTGGTCGTACCCGCCTCCCAGGCGACGATGGAGCCGTTCGAGCGTGAGTTCATCGGGCCGGCCAGTTCGTCGTAGCCGTGGAAGATGGTGTTCATGATGCCCGCACCGCGGGTGGAGGTCAGGAACTGGTAACGGAAACCAAGCAAGCCGCGGGTGGGGACGATGTAAACCATGCGGGTGGTGCCCTGACCCGAGTCGTGCATCTCCATCATCTGGCCGCGGCGCGACCCAAGCATTTCCACCACCGCCCCAACCGTCTCGTTGCTGGTTTCGATGTGGACCTCCTCGAACGGTTCGAGCAGGACGCCGTCGTCGGCCTTGTGGAAGATGACCTCGGGGCGCGAGACCTGGAACTCGTAGCCTTCGCGGCGCATGGTCTCGATCAGGATACCCAGGTGCAATTCGCCGCGCCCGCTGACGAGGAAGTTCTCGGCTGAATCGGTATCCTCCACGCGCAAAGCGACATTGGTGCGCAATTCGTCATACAGGCGCTCGCGCAGTTTGCGCGAAGTGCCCCATTTGCCCTCGCGCCCCGAGAAAGGCGAAGTATTGACCCCGAAGGTCATACGCACGGTCGGCTCCTCGACCTTGATGGTCGGCAGCGCAACAGGATTGATGGGATCGGCCAGGGTTTCGCCGATGCCGATGCCCTCCAGCCCCGCCAGCGAAACGATATCGCCCGCGGTGGATTCGGGAACTTCGACTTTGTTCAGGCCGACGAAGGTGTACAGGTAACGGGCGGTCTCGGGCAGGTTCTTGCCGTCGGTGGTCAGGCGCGCGAGTTTCTGGCCGGCCTTGATCCTGCCCGCAAAGATGCGGCCCACCGCAGTCACACCGCGGTAGTCGTCATATCCCAGGGTGGTGACCAGCAATTGCAGCGGGGCATCCACGTCGACCCTGGGCGCGGGGATGTGAGTCAGGATGGCATCGAACAGGCACTGCAGGTCTGAGTCAAGGTCGGGGGTGCGGCCGGCCCGTCCCACCGTGGCCTGGGCGTAGATGACGGGGAAGTCGGCCTGCCTGTCCGTCGCGCCAAGTTCGATGAACAAGTCGAAGGTTTGGTTGAGAACGCGCTCGGGTTCCGCATCCTTGCGGTCGACCTTGTTGATGACCACAATGGCCTTGTGTCCGCGTTCGAGAGCCTTCTTGAGCACGAAACGGGTCTGCGGCATGGGGCCTTCGGCGGCGTCCACCAGCAGCAGCACGCCGTCGACCATGTTCATGATGCGCTCGACCTCGCCGCCAAAATCAGCGTGGCCGGGCGTATCGACGATGTTGATCTTGACCATCTGTCCCGTCTTGGGATCGGGAATGGTGATGGCGGTATTCTTGGCCAGGATGGTGATGCCGCGTTCGCGCTCCAGGTCATTGGAATCCATGACGCGCTCTTCGACGTGCTGGTTTTCACGGAAGGTGTGCGCCTGGCGCAGCAGGAAATCCACCAGGGTGGTCTTGCCGTGGTCGACGTGGGCGATGATGGCAATATTGCGGAGATCGGTTCGTTCGATTTGCATGGGTTACTCGTCTTGTCTGATAGCCTATTCGTCTGAAAGTTGGGTGGCTTGATGGCGCATTGGGCTGTTGACCTATTCAGCGCTCAGGCCAACTAACACACAAAAACCCCGACCTGGGTGGCCGAGGCTTTCTCGGTACATCAAAGGGAAAACGTGCGGCTTGGATTGTAACCGATGGGATGGGATTAAGGAAGGGCGTTTTTTCAGTTGTCATGGTCGCTCATCGCCATTCAGTTTTGCGTTTGTCAACCCACCAAGGGTGGAGAGGGAAACCCCTTCATGGAGGGTGGAAACAGCCGACCATGCTCCATATACTCAAGTTAATTTCAAAACTGAAAGGATGACGATATGGAACACATCCAGGCCGCATGACGGCGCTCGACACACCAGAGAACGGTCGCGGAGTCCGCGACACTGCGTAAGCATTCACGCTACGCAGGTGTTTTTTTTATCTGTCCAAAAGGAAAAACCATGTTACACACTTTGCAACTGACCCCAGCCCAGCGCGCGGGGTTGTACCGCCTCTTATCCGCTGTGATTTGCCTGGCCTTGATACTGGGGGTACCCGGTGCCGGTTTTGCCGCGCCGGAAGAAAAAGGAAATGCAGCGCAATTGGAAGTGGCAAATGCCTCAACAGATGACGAATTATCCCGTACCGTAATGGTCAATCTGTTCCAATGGCCTTGGGCCAGCATTGCGGCAGAATGTCCCAACTTGGCGCTTGCTGGATATAATGCCGTTCAAATTTCGCCTCCCAATGAACACGCAGTATACAGTGGCGACTACTGGGACGGTGGTCAAGATGTTGACAATGATGACCTCTATTACGAATGGATGGGTGATGATGAACCTGACCGACCGTACGCCTGGTGGCAGGATTATCAACCAGTAAGCTACAAATTAGACAAGACCCGCCGAGGCACACTCACGGACTTTAATAATATGATCACGGCCTGCCATAAAGATGGTGTAAACATAAAAATTATCGCCGATGCAGTGATCAATCATGCAGTTGTGGTTACGCCAAATAACACCCCAATCACCGGCAGTAACGGGACGGTTGCATATAGATATTGGAACCCCAACCTCCTCCC
>JBMOMS010000009.1:12845-32245 GCA_049324895.1 Chloroflexota bacterium | reverse complement strand
ATATAGCCAGCCAGGGCCCCCGACTTGATCCAACAGACTGGTCTCGGAGTTTTCCAGGTCGATTTTTCCATCCGAGATGGTCATGCTGGGTAGGAGACCTCCACTGACTGGAAACAAGTAGGGTGGTCCATCGAATAAACTTGCAAATAAATAATGAACCGCCGCAAAGTAACCGGGTAGTTCGTAAATGTCCTGCAAGTAACGCGCGCCGATCAAGAAGGTTGCCACCATTGCAGAGAAAGGGGCCAGAAGATATCGCGGCATTGCGCGTACAATTTCCGTCCAATTGCTGGCCGGCTCGAACCACAATGTTGCAAGGAAGGCCCAGCCAAGAATGATCAGAAGCATAAACACAACCCGTATCAACCGAATGGCCATCATTTCATCAAAAAAAACATGATCGAAGAAATAGGACAACAGCCCTGGCTTGACAACTGGGGAGGTCGTGGTTTTATTCATCACCTAGGCCTTTGGTTCCTTGCCGGTAGGAGACCCAGAATGCCCAGAAGACTTATGGGCTTTTTTCTTGTAATCAAAATCCTGGCGTTCCATGAGCAGCCAGCGATGCAGGTTTTGCAGCATGCCCAGAACTTCCTTGGGAGGAAAATCCTTGTATCCCTTTTCGTCGGTCGCCGCGGTTTCCAAAGCCTGGAACAGCAGCAGGGCCAGCGCCTCCTTGGAATGCTGTTCCTGTTTGAGCATGTTGGATAGAAAATATGTACTGTCCCTTTGAGTTTGGGTACGGGCGGTATTGATGACCTGCATGGCTTCGCGCTCCTGTTTGGCGCGGGCGAAAGCGATTTCCCGCTCCCAACGGGCTTTCCAACGTTCCACCATTTTCATCTTGATATCTTCGGAAACCTTCAAGTCGGTGAAACCTGCTGCAACGGCTTTGATCCCCCGGTCTCGTAATGGTTTGGGCGTTGTCAGGTCGCGGGGCAATGACATTTCCAGGTCTTGCACGGCAATTGAATGTTCAAAATTGGCATCACTGAGTGGGTTCTCATTCCACCTGGCAAGTCTGGCCCTGCTCCCTGTGCCATGTGTGTGGGAAAGGCGTACTACTTTGTATGACAACATGCCCTGGTATAAAAGCTTTCTGGAGAGCCGCGGCTTAATCTCTTCCAGCCACGGTAAACTGTGAGGGTCGTCAAGTTTGTAAAGATAATCGTATGAGTATTGTTCCAGGAGGTCGCGGAACAATTCTGCCGCAAGCAATTGAGGCAGTTCATGCCATAACAAATTAGGGCCAGGCAAAGTGCGCTGCGCCTGTCCGTATGCCGCTGCAAAGACCCTTTGTTCGTCGAAAACATAGGGGGATTTTCCTCGCAATGAGGTCTGCGAAGAAGTACCAGCAGTGGCGGGCGTGATCAAACCAGTTTCCACAGCCTTGTGAATTTCCTCGGCGTCTTCCGGGTCCAGTTCATGCTTTGCCTTGATTTTGATGAAATTCTTGTCTACGGTGAGCATTTCCAGGGCAAACAGGTGTTCCCTGCCCCGCCCGCCGACGTATGCCACGGGAATGATATCCGGGGGATCGCTCAAGCTGAAAACTGCGAACACATTAGTCTGAAGTTCGATGCCGTCCCGCGTAAACGCTTTTACGCCTGATTCTGTCCGCACCTGGCGGCGCAAATCCACTACGTCGCGGATTTTTTCCCCATATTCCGTAAAATGAACGCCCGGCCCTCCCACCCGGACATAGGGGTATACCTGCTCCTGGGATGACTTCGAGGAAAAGAGCGCGCGCCTTTTTTCTTTTGCGCCGTGAAGCTCGGTTTGATCCTGATCCTGTATGATTTCCCCCCAGGGATATTCCTGCTCCACGATGATCGCGCTGCGTAAATCCACCAGGGCAACACCAGGGTTGACGTTATCCTCTTCACCAATCCGCTTGATCAATCTTCCTTCGCGCACAAACACAGCCGGCCCGCGCCAGGGGGTCAGGAAAAACAGCAACCGTTCGAAAGCCTTGAGGCGGTTGGCCCACCCATGCACTGGCAGGACAAATTGGGCAACGATAAATAACGAAGAGAGAAAGACCGTCATGTATACCAATACATTTGCCAAAAGCCTGGCCGTCGACAAAAGCATTTCACCTTCAATGACAGGAAGTGACCAGCTTGTCACGATGTTCCACAGCACGGATGAAAACAAAAAGATATCAGCCCTGAACAGGAACAAGAACAATCCAAACAGCCCCCAAACAAGAACCCTTCTCCATACCGCGGGGCGCTTGTAAAAAGGCTCTGTCTCCATCAGGGCAATCCTATCTGACGCAAGCCCGCCATGGCTTGGTGAATCTCCCCAACAACTTCTTCACCAGAGGAATTGTTTGGAAAAGCGGTTTGCAGGAAATAGATCAAATCCTGGTTCTCGGCAAACTTCTTATCCAATGGAAGCGGCATATATTCTCCCCAGCGCACACTTTCATCCTGGAAGTTCTTTTTCTGAAAAAAATTCGCCAGGATCCTGCCGATATGCTGAGAGGATGAGGAAGAAAGCCGTTCATAAAAATCAGGCCAGGAGTGGTACAACAGGCACAGCAGAAAAACGGTATCGCGATCCCCTCCCGTTCTTTGGCCGTCGAAATACTCGGCGAACTTGACCGTGCTTTTCTTCAGACGGCGGGGGACCATGACAGACGGGATGAGCGGCAGGCGTTTCCAATCATTCAACGTAAGTTCCCTGCCGGCGGCAGAACGTACCAGGTCATAAATGCGCGAGTCGCTTTCTTCGGGAAAGAAGGAAAGGTGATATTGTTCGGGAATGATCTTATCCAGGTAGCTGTTCCCATCCATGGTGGTCCCCTCATACTTACGATCAATATAACTTGCCACCACACCCGAATCCATGGCAAAGACCCACACGCAACCGGGCACACTCAGGAAATTCTTAATGGATTCGAGGAGACGGACGGTATTTTCCGGGGAACAACGGTCGAGGTTATCGATAAGGAAAGCAATTTTGGCAAGCTGAATGCCCTGGTTAACCTTATCGACCAACGCCTTCATAGCCCGGTTGGTTTCCTCCACTGTATCCGTAAGGTCTTCCCACGTCAACGAGGTAATATGTTTTCCCTCATTGTGTTTTACCTCACCCATATATCTTTCCACATCCCCAAAATCAAGCCCTGTCAGACTTCTTAATGCAATATCCGATCCCATGTAAAGAGCAGCCAATGACACCCGTTTCAAATAAGTGGATATATCCTGATTGACAGCCGTCTTCCTGGCCATCAACCTGACAATGGCTGGCACAAACAAATCCCCGGAATTCTCGTACTGCCATGCATCGATATATTCGATCTGGAGTAGCGGTGCCTTTACTTTATCGTGAATTTCCAGCAGAAGTTTCAATAAACTGGTTTTTCCTGTCCCCCACCCCCCATAAACCCCGATTGCTTGAGGACAATCCTCCCGGCACAAGCGACTATAGATCCTTTCGGCCAACAAATGACGACCGAGAAGATCCTCTTCTTTATGTTCGATTGGAGCATGAATATCTCTGGACATGTTTACCTCCACAAACTGGTTGCCCAAGCTCACAAAGAAGTATATACTTGTTTTGTGTGCCATGTCAAGAAAATGACATGGACAAATGTCCTGTTTCGGGTTGGCTATCTCCAAGAACAGGGCAGAAGTAGTAAGAAATCTGACGCACTGTTGAAAGGTGTTCACAATACATTCATACCGACAAGGAGCTTCCCCATGACAACCACTCTCACCTGGCATGGACATGCCACACTCGGCCTGGAAACAGGCGGATATCAACTCGTCATCGACCCCTTCTTCTCGGGGAATCCCGCTGCGGACATTGCCGCGGATGCGGTGCAGGCGGACTTCCTGCTCGTCAGTCACGGGCACGGCGACCATGTGGGGGACGCTGTTGCCATTGCCAGGCGCACGGGTGCGACCATCGTCAGCAATTTCGAGATTGCCTCCTGGTTCGGCGGCCAGGGCGTGGAGAAGACCCACGGCCAGCACATCGGCGGCGGGCACAGGCATCCCTTCGGCTACCTCAAGTTGACCCTGGCCCTGCACGGCTCGGTCCTGCCCGACGGCTCGAACGGCGGCAATCCCTGCGGTTTCCTGCTGACCACCAACGACGGACACAAGCTCTACTTTGCCCAGGACACCGGCCTGTTCGGCGACATGAAGTTGATCGGCGAGGAAGGACTGGACCTGGCAATCCTGCCCATCGGCGACAACTACACCATGGGCCCAGATGATGCCCTGCGCGCAGTCAAACTGCTGGAGCCGAAGTTTGTCATCCCGATCCACTACAACACCTGGGACCTGCTCGCCCAGGACGCGCATGCCTGGAAGGAACGCGTGGAGCGGGAAACGCAAACGAAAGTGGTCGTGCTGAAGCCCGGCGAGAGTTTTTCCATTTGACGCGGCACACATCCCCTTCTGATGCAACAGACGGCCTCGGGGCCGTCTGTTTTTTTGCCCTATGCCAGCCGTTCGAATTTTCGCAGATCGAACACGTAGCTGCAAGCCGCATTGATCCCCGTCTCGCGAATCGACCAGACCTTTTCTCCGTCCGCCAATCTTGGCTCGAAGGCGGTCAGGCTCTTCTTCATCTCAATCTGGGATTCATATTGCCGGTTCCGCTGGTTGTACCAGTGGATCGGGCTGGAGATTCGCATTCGATCCAGGGTGGAAAATTCCACCCGCCACACGCCGCTCAAGGGACGGGCGGAATAGGACTTTCCGTTCGAGACCATCCGCACCGCCGCCCAATCGACCCAGTAAAAGATGACCAGGTCCGCATGAGCCTTGCCCCAGGGACCGTAGCTGTAAGCATCCTTTAAATTGAAAGTGACAGCATAAGTGGGATCGATGCCCAGTTTATAGGCGTGGAAGAAGGGCGTATTTTGACATTTCAAATCCGCCAGGTGACGTTGGTGCAGCAGGTCGGGGACGGTCGGGTCGGTTTTCTTGGCGGGGTTGATGCGCACCCCAAAAGAGTCGCCGTATGTTTCCACGAAGACATCCTCCCGTCGGACCCCGTGCCGGTACCAGGCCGCCCGGTTTTGCAGATCGACGGGGGTGACCTCCTGTCCGTGCAGATCGAAAAGCTGGTACGTCATGAAACCTCCTGCCTGCGCATCATGTCCCGAGTATACGTCATCCCTGCGCGTCCCGGGGAAAATTTGTGCGTCGACTTTCGCCGCTTTCCCATGAACGATTGAATTCGCGCCTGCGAAACGTTCATCCACCAGGCGCCCATCTGTGGTTTAATAGACCCATGCTCATCCACTCCGCCTCCCAGCTTCTCACCCTCGCAGGCGGTCCGCAGCGCGGACATGCCCTGGGCACCCTTGGCATCATCGAGCACGGCGCAGTCGTCGTTCGCGAAGAGAAGATCGTCGCAGTCGGCGCCACCGACGAGCTGCGCGCCGCCTATCCCCACGAACCGACCCTGGACGCATCCGGCTGTGTGCTCATGCCAGGCTTCGTGGACCCGCACACCCACGTCATCTGGGCAGGCGACCGAGCCAACGAGTTCGAGAAAAAGATGGCGGGCATGCACTACCTCGACATCCTCGCCGCGGGCGGCGGAATTATCTCCACCGTCCGCGCCACGCGCACGGCCAGCATCGAGACCCTCATCGCGCAAACCCGCCCGCGCCTGCTGCGCATGTTCGCGCACGGCACCACCACCGCCGAGGCCAAGACCGGCTACGGCCTGCAAACCGCCACCGAACTGCGCCTGCTCAAGGCCTTGCTGGCCTTGGATGATGAAGGCCCGCTCGACCTGGCCATCACTTTCCTGGGCGCGCACGCCATCGCCCCCGAATTCAAGGATGACCCGCAGGGCTACACCGACCTGGTCTGCGACACCATGTTGCCCATCGTCAAGGAATGGTGGGGGACGCACGCTCCGCGCCTGTCGCTGCCTTTCGTGGATGTGTTCTGCGAGAACAAGGCCTTCAACCTCGAACAATCGCGCAGGGTGCTGACCAAGGCCCGCTCGCTGGGATTCCCACTCAAGATCCACGCCGACGAGTTCGACAACCTCGGCGGCGTCTCCCTGGCCGTGGAATTGGGCGCCGCCTCCGCTGATCACCTGGTCAAGACCTCGCAGGCCGACATCGCCGCCCTGGGAAAAGCGGAAACGGTGGCCGTCTCCCTGCCCTGCACGCCCTTCGGGCTGGCCGAATGTCACTATACCCCCGCCCGCCAGATCATCGAAGCGGACGGCATCCTGGCCCTGGCCACCGACTGCAACCCCGGCACCACCTGGAACGAGTCCATGCAGTTCGTCATCGCCCTGGCCTGCCGCGCCATGAAATTAACCCCCGCGGAAGCCATCGCCGCCGTCACCATCAACTCAGCCCATGCCATCCGCCGCGCGGATACCATCGGCTCCATCGAGGTTGGCAAACAGGCCGATTTGCTGATCCTGTCCGTGCCCGATTACCGCCAGTTGGGGTATCGCTACGGAACCAACCTGGTCAAGCAGGTCATCAAACGCGGGCGCGTGTATTCCGTCGACGTGGGATACTATCGCACCGCCTGAGCCGCTCACAACCCATCCGTTCCGTCCACACAAAACGCAGACGCCATCCCCAGGTCACTGCGTTTTGTGATTTTATCGAATCGACCGTCAAAGGAGAAACCCATGCAAATCGACGTAATCGGCGTCCCCATCGACCTCGGCGCAGGCCGCCGCGGCGTGGATATGGGACCCAGCGCCATCCGCTATGCCCACCTGCAAAACAACCTGGCCGACCTCGGCTACACCGTGCGCGACGAGGGCAACATCGAGGTGCCCATTGCCGAAATGTGCTCCATCACCGACCCCAAGCTCAAGTACATCGACTGCATCCTGCCCATGAGCCGCCGCGTCTCGGGCGCCGTCTCCACCTCCATCCAGGGCGGGCGCTTTCCGCTCGTGCTGGGCGGCGACCACAGCCTCGCCGCCGGCTCGGTGCGCGGCGCGGCCCGCCAGATGAGAATCGGCGTCCTGTGGGTGGATGCCCACGCCGACTTCAACACCCCCCAAACCACGCCCTCGGGCAACATCCACGGGATGCCGCTGGCGGCCCTGTGCGGAATGGGCGACCCGCGCCTGGTGCAGCTCTGGGATGAACCCAGCCCGGTCGTGGACCCGCGGCGGGTGGCCGTTATCGGAGCCAGGGACCTGGACCCGGGCGAAAAAGCCAACTTGCAGGAAGCCGGTGTGATGGTCCAAAGCATGGAGCAGATCGACCGCCACGGCCTGGTCCCGGTCATGGAAAAGTCCCTCGAACGCATCACCCGCGACGTGGACGGCATCTACCTCTCCTTCGACATGGACTCGCTCGACCCGCGCCACGCGCCCGGCGTCGGCACCCCCGTCCCTGCGGGACTGACCCAGCGCGAGGCGCACCTGATCTGCGAAATGGTCGCCGAAACGGGCAAACTCGTCGGCATGGACATGGTCGAGGTCAACCCCATCCTCGACATCCAGAACCAGACCGCCCACCTCGCCATGGACCTGATCCTGACCGCCCTCGGCAAGCGCATCTGGAACGGTTTCTAACTTCCCTTTGGGGTACAATCACAGCATGAACATCGACTATGGTCCCATCCTGGTGGTCGAGGATGTTCCCAACATTCTCGAACTGCTCGATCTCACCCTGCGCTTCAAGGGCTACAAGGTCATCACCGCCCGCAACGGGCAGGAAGCCCTCGAACGCATCGCCGAAGACCTGCCCGCCCTGGTCATCACCGACATTCTGATGCCCACCATGGACGGGTATGCCTTCGTGCAGAAATTGCGCACCGCCTCCACGACCATGCACATCCCGGTCATCTTCCTCTCGGCCACCTACGTCACGCCGGAGGACAAGGCCTTTGCGATGAGCCTGGGCGCCTCGCGCTTTATCGAAAAGCCCATCGACACCGAAGACTTTCTGCTCACCGTGGCCGAACTGCTGGTGGAAGGGCACAGCACCAACCCGCGCCCGCTGGCCCAGCACGATTTCTACCTGGGCTATCGCGCCCGACTCGAGAACAAACTGCGCCACAAGCGTTCCCAGATTGCGCGCGCGCAGCGCCTGATCCCCACCCTGCCGCCCGGGCAGCAGGAATCCTATCGCGGCCTGCTCGACCAGGCCATCGGCGACCGTACCGAGATCGAAGCCGAACTCAAGGAACTGCATCGCATTCTGGAAGAACTCCAAAAGTAGCCCATGATGCCCACCCTCCCTGACCTCGAAGCCCTGGCCCGCACAGCGGGCGCCATTTTGCGCGAAGGCTACCAGCGCGAACACGAAATCTCCTACAAAGGCATCATCGACCCGGTCACTGAAATAGACCGCCAGTCCGAGGCCTGCCTGCTGGGAGAGATTCGTGAACGCTTCCCTGAAAGCCACATCTTTGCCGAGGAAAGCGGGGTGATCGAGGGAAACCTCGACGCCACCTGGTACATCGACCCGCTGGATGGCACCGTCAATTACGCCCACAACATCCCGATCTTCTGCGTCTCCATAGCCTTTGCCCTGAACGGCAGGACGCACCTGGCCGCGGTCTACGATCCCATGCGCGATGAGTTGTTCACCGCCGAACGCGGCAAAGGTGCCTTTCTGAATGGGCGTCCCATCCGACCCTCCACCGCGGCCGAGTTGCAGCGCAGCCTGCTGGTTACCGGCTTCCCCTATGACGCCTGGAACACCCCGCAGGACAACTTCGCCAATTTTGTCCGCCTGGGCAAACTCAGCCAGGGCGTGCGTCGGCTGGGTTCCGCCGCGCTGGATGCCTGCTACGTGGGCGCCGGCCGTTTCGAGGGCTTCTGGGAACTGGCCCTGCATCCCTGGGACGTGGCCGCCGCAGGCCTGGTCGCCCAGGAAGCCGGCGCCATCGTCACCAACATCGACGGCCTGCCCGATTACATCTCCTCCCCGCAATCCATTGTGGCCGCCGCGCCCGGCGTTCACGCGCAGTTACTGTCTGCCCTGCGCCAAACCTGACCTGAAACGGCAAGGGGGCAACTGACCGGGCTGGGCTACAATATATGAGTACGCCATGCCGCCGATCCCGATCAGCAAGACCAAAATCATCATCCCGCACCGCCGCCCCGAGTTGCTTTCCCGCGACCGTTTGCTGGGGAGTTTCGACGCATTCCTGGACAGGAAGCTCGTCCTGCTCTCCGCCCCGGCCGGTTTCGGCAAGACCTCCCTGCTGGTGGACCTGGCCCATCGTTCCACCCTGCCGGTCTGCTGGCTTTCGCTCGACCCGCTCGACCGCGACCCGCAGCGCTTCCTGGCCTATCTCATCGCTGCGCTGGCCGAGCGCTTCAAGGGCCTGAACGCCCCGCTGATCCCCCAACTGAACAACCTCAAATCCATCGAAGAAGATGCCGAGGCGCTGCTCGTTTCACTTACCAACGAACTCTACGAGCAGGTCGAAGAGGATTTCCTGCTCATTCTCGACGACTTTCACCTGTTCGACGATCTGCCCGTGATCGCTGCGCTGGTCAATCGTTTCCTGCAATTGGTGGACGAAAACTGTCACGTCATTCTATCTTCGCGGACCCTGCCCAGCCTGCCCGACATCACCCTCATGGTGGCGCGCGAACAGATCAACGGCCTGGGGCAAACCGACCTGGCGTTCCAGCCGGTCGAGATCCAGGCCCTCTATCACCAGAACCAGCGCAGGAACATCAGCGAACAGGACGCGCGCCGACTGGCCGAACAGACCGGCGGCTGGGTGACCGGCTTGCTGCTTTCGGACCTTTCCGGCGGAACGAATGTCTCGCGCGTGGGGACTTTTTCCTACCTGGGCCGCCAGGTGCTGGACCAGCAGCCGCCCCCCCTCCGCGATTTCCTGCTGCGCACCTCCCTGCCCGAAGAGTTCAATGCCGAATTGTGCGAGGCGCTCCTCGGTCCCGCTCCCCATGAAAGCTGGCCCTCCCTGATGGGCCAGGTGCTGGACAGGAACCTGTTCGTCCTGCCGGTCGGCGACGGGCGCTGGCTGCGCTACCATCCCCTCTTCCGCGAATTTCTCCAGGCGCGCCTGCGCGAAGAGCATCCGGACGAGATCGGCCCCTCTTTCGAGCGGCTGACCCGGTTTTATGAAAAGAGCGGCGAATGGGAAAAAGCCTACGACGCCTGCCGACGGCTGGGAGATCCTGCAAAACTGGCGGGCGTGGTGGAGCGCGGCGGGACGCCCATGCTCCAGCACGCGCTGACCACCCTGGAAAATTGGGTGAACAGCCTGCCGCCCAGCCTGCTGCGCTCGCGTCCCGGGCTGGTCTCCCTGCGCGGGGCCATCGCCCTCAGCAAGGGCGACCTGCGTGGCGCTGCCAAACTCATCGAAGAAGCCGTCGACACCTATCGTCAGGCGGACGACCTCGACGGGTTGACCCTGGCCCTCGTGCGGCGTGCCTACATGCACCGCCTGGCGGGCAATCACGCCGCCGCCCTGACCGATGCGGAAGAGGCCCTGCAATTGACCGAGCCGCATCCCCATTTGCAGCCCATTTTCGCCGAAGCCCTGCGGCAAAAAGGCGGCAACCTGCTCCGCCTGGGGAACCTGCGCGAAGCCGCCGCGCACATCGAGCGCTCCCTGGCGCTCTACACCGCCCTGAACGAGAGCGGCAGCATCACCTCGCTATTAATAGAATCTGGCGGGGTCTATGGCCTGCTGGGAGACATCGAAGGCGCCAAAAAGTACTTTCAAAAAGCATTGGGCATCTGGCAGACCGAGAAAAACCTGAGCGCCCAGGCCCAAACACTCAATGAATTGGGCTTCCTGCACCACCAAAGCGGAGAGTACGAACTGGCCGCCGATACCTACGAACAGGGTCTCTCCCTGGCAGGCAAGGCCCGCAACACACGCGCGGAAGCGGTGATCCTGATCGGCTTGGGCGACCTGTACGCCGAGGTGGGCGAATTTGCATCCGCAGAACAAGCCTACGAGCGCGCCAGGCCGGCGGCGGAACAATGGCGGGATACCTTTATCGATATTTACCTGAGTCTGGCCCGCGCCACACTGGCCTTGCAGCAGGACAACCCCGTGCGCGCCAATGCGCTCTTCCGGGAAGTGCAGGCGAAAAAAACAATAATCTCCAACCTGCCCGACCAGGGATTGTATTCCCTGGTCGAGGGCCGCCTGCGTTTGCTGATGGGACAGACGACCCAGGCGGTGTTGGCCTTGCAAGCCGGCAGGGACGCCTACCTGCAAAACGGACGCACGCCGAATGTCGCCTTGGCCGGCATCTGGCTGGCAGCCGCGCTGGGGTCGGATGGACAAATCGAAGCGGCGCGCGCAGAAATTCGCGAACTGTTGAACAAAAGCACCCGTCCCACGCATACCATGCTGGTGGGGCTGCTGCAGGCTCGTCCCTGGCTGCCTCCCCTGTTAAAGGATGCGCAGGCAGGGCGCAGCCTGCACGGGCTGTTGGAGAAGGCCGCCCGCATCGAGGCCAAATGGCCGGGCGTGCGACGTTCCCTGCGGCGGCTGGCCCAATCCATCCACATGCCGACGCCCAACCTGGTGATCCGCGCGTTCGGGCGCGCCGAAGTGCAGGTGGATGGGCGCGCGGTTACCGTCTCCGACTGGAGCACGGTCTCGGTGCGCGACCTGTTCTTCTACCTGCTCTTCAAGAGCGGCCCGGTCACAAAGGAGCAGATCGCCGCCTCCCTGTGGCCCGAGGTGGATGAGCCTCAAACCCTCAAGCAGCGTTTCAAGGCCTACATCTTCCGCCTGCGGCGCGCCACCCGTCGCGATGCGATCCTCTTCGACGAGGAATATTATCGCTTCAATTTCTCCCTCGATTACGAGTACGACGTGGAGGCCTTCGAGACCTACCTGGCGCGTTCGCGAATGTTGAAAACCACAGAAGAACGCATCGAACAGTTGCAGAAGGCCGTCGACCTGGCGCGCGGCCCCTACCTCTCCGAGGTGGACCTGCCCTGGGCCATCGGCGAACGCGACCGCCTGGAGCAGGCCAACCTGTCTGCGTTGGAAAACCTGGCCGGTCTGTACCTGGAGAATGGCCAGTTCCTGCAGGCCGTCGAGATCGCCCAGCGCGCCTTGAAGATCGACCCGTACCTGGAAGTCATCCACCACACCCTGATGCGCGCCTACGCCGCCCAGGGAGACCGAATCTCCGTCCGACGCCAATACCAGGCCTGCCAGGCGTCCCTGGCCGAACTGGGCTTCTCCCCCTCCCCGGAGACGCAGGAACTCTACCAGCGGCTGATGGGATAACCCCACCCCAAGTCACACAACTGAATCAAACGTTAACAAAACAGGGCCTGCACAGGCCCTGTTTTGTACCCTGTTTTGTACCCTGGCAATTTGTAAGATGCGGCATCGAAACCAATGGACTTGAAAGAGGTGCCCCATGAACAGCCCGCTCTCCTGGTTGAACCTGCAAATTGCCAAGATCGACCCCCGGCACATCCAGTTGGCCCTGACGGCCTTTGCCTTTGTGGTCTTCCTCATCAACGGACCATCGGATGAGGGCGGCTTGGGCGGCCCCCGCTAACCAGCCTGGATCTCATGATTACCCTCGATGTCTTCGCTCCAGCCCCAACGCGCAGCGCCCTCCCTCTCGTGCAAACAGACGGCTTGAACCGCTTGTTTGCGGCAGCGGTGGTCAGTCCCTCCTTTTGCCAGATGCTCCTGAACGAACCCGAGCAGGCCCTGGCGAACGGCTTCCTGGGCCAGGCCTTCCCGCTCTCCGAAGAAGAGAAGGTGCTGATCACCAGCCTGCGTGCCCAATCCCTGCCGGACCTGGCCAGGCAGATTCGACGGGCGCTTCGCGGCGGGCCTTAACTTGAAAAGCAGCATCAGGAACACCGAGCGATTCCACGTACTGATGCTCAGCGGATGACGCGGCGGCATGGGGACGCGGCAATCAGGGGATTGCCGCGCCCCGCGCCCCGCGTCCCGCGTCCAACAAACATGATTCCATCCCCGTTTTCCGAAACCGACCAGCAATTCCAGGCCTTGATCCAGGCCTTTCCTGATTCTTTGCTCATCGTGAAAAGCGACGGCAGTCTGGTAAGCTACAAAGACAGCCGGGAGCCGCCCTTCCCTCTGCCAATTGCAGAATATGTGGGCCAAAAATTCCTGCACATCCTGCCGTCTGATGCAGCCATCAAATTCGAAGATGCCCTCCATGCCGCGTTCGAGCAGGCAAGGGTCATCTCATTCGATTTCTTCCTGCCCGTCAAACTGCAATTCCGCTGGTATGAGGCCAGGCTGACGCCCCTGTCCCATATCCTGATGGCAGTGCTGCTCCGCGATATTACCCCCCGCAAGGAAGTCGAAATGGCCCTGCGCCGCCAGGCAGACCGTCTGGCAGCCTTGCGCACAATCGAGTTGACCACCACCTCCAGCCTGGACCTGCACATGACGCTGACCCTGCTGATCAACCAGGTCAGGACGCAAACCAACATGGATGCCGCCAGCATCCTGCTGCTGGACTCTTCCTCCCAGGCCCTGAAATACGCGGTCGGCTGCGGTTTTCACACCAATGATTTCGAGCATACCTCGTTGAAGTTGGGCGATGGCTACGCCGGCCGCGCCGCCCTCACCCGCCAAACCATCCGCATTGTCAACCTCTCGAAGCGCCAGACCGACTTCCTGCGCTCGCCCACTTTTTCCCAGGAAGGGTTTACCGATTACTTCGGCCTGCCCCTGGTGGTCAAGGGCCGCGTCCTGGGCGTGCTGGAGTTATTCCATCGCAGCCCGCTCTCCCCCAACGTGGAATGGTTCGAATTCCTGAACATGCTTGTCACCCAGGTCTCCTTTGCGGTCGAGAGCGCGCTCATGTTCGACAAATACGAACGCACCCACAACGGCCTGACCCAGGCCTACGACGCCACCATCGAAGGCTGGTCACGGGCGCTGGAACTGCGTGACCGTGAAACACAGGGACATACCCGCCGCGTCACAGCCATGACGGTGCAACTGGCGGTGGCGCTGGGATTGACCGAGCACCAGATCGTGCATATCCGCCGCGGGGCAATCCTGCACGATATTGGCAAAATGGCCATTCCCGATTCGATCCTGTTCAAGACCGGCCCGCTCGACCCGCAGGAATGGGAGATCATGCGCCGTCATACCGACATCGCCGTCAGCCTGTTGGAACCCATCCAATATCTGGTGCCTGCGCTCGAGATCCCGCAATACCATCACGAAAAATGGGACGGCAGCGGTTATCCCTTCGGCTTGAAGGGGGAACAGATTCCGCTGGCGGCCCGCCTGTTCGCAGTTGTGGACGTATACGACGCGCTAACCTCCGACCGCCCATATCGCAGCGCCTGGACTCGCGAGCAAACGCTGGCCTACCTGCGCGCCGAAGCCGGCCGTCACTTCGACCCCAAAGTGGTCGACATCTTCCTTAAAATGCTGGAAGGATGACCCCGCGCGGGCCTGGGGGATTTGAAAAAAACCACTCCCTGATAATGTGCGTAACACTCCCAAAATGTGGGGCAGAATGATGGCAATACCAGGTCCATGAGATTGCTACTTCGGGCATGCGCATTAAGCCCAAAACAAAAGCTTTAACCTAACTCGGACAAGCCGAAAGAGATTTAACCACAGAGAACACAGAGATCACTGAGAAAACCTTAAAAAAAACTCCGTGCGCTCTGTGTTCTCTGTGGTAAGGATTTTCGATTTTCTTGTTTTTTGTACAAGCATTTAACTTCTAAGTTCCTAATGGGCAGTCTTCTTGTAACCCTTGACAAAACAAAATTTACACTGTATATTTACAGTGTAAATTCAACAAGGAAAACCAATGGTCAGACCCATCCGCAAGAACCAAATCCCCCACCTCCAGGAAGCCATCAAGGACATCGCCTGGAAGCAGATTGCCGAGACGGGCGCGGCAACCCTTTCCCTGCGCTCCATCGCGCGCGAACTGGGCATCACCGCTCCCGCCATCTACAACTACTTTCCCGACCGCGACGCGCTGGTCACGGCCCTGATTGTGGATGCCTACACCTCGCTGGGTGAATCGCAGCTGGACGCGATTGCCAGCCTGCCCGGGGAAGACCTGCGGGCGCGCTTTGCCGCCCTGGGCCTGGCCTATCGCGAATGGGCCATTACCTACCCCCAGCGGTACCAACTCATCTTCGGCACACCCCTCCCGAACTACGTGGCACCCGACCACATCACCTTTCCCGCCGCCGCCCATGCCATCGTGCCGCTGGCAACCAGTTTGCAGGCCCTGTATGCCACAGGCCAGCTGCGCACCGAGCGCCTGGCAACGATGACGCCCGAGTTAAAGTCGATGCTCGCCGCCTGGAAAAAAGTCGACCTGAATGTAGACTTGGAAGTGCTGTACCTGACGGTCATCGTTTGGAGCCGCGTCCACGGCCTGGTGATGCTGGAAATCGGCCATCACGTTCCCGCAACCATTACCGACCCAGGCGAAATCTTCCGCCGCGAGATCGTGACCATGCTGCTTCAATACTTGTAAAACCACAATCGAATTTTCTTCGACAAACCAATTTTCCCGCGCGATTTCACCGTCGCTGCGGTGCTCAAATGCTGTCAAAATTCGGAGAACAGGAAACAGAACATGAAAACCCTCATCCTCGACGGCTCACACGCAGGCGACCCCGCCGCTGAAAAAACCAGCGCGGCCTTGCGCGCCCAACTCCCCAATGCGGAAACTCTCATCCTGCGCGAACAGAAAATCGGCAACTGCGCAGGCGACTTCTTCTGCTGGGTGCGCAGCCCGGGCCTGTGCAACACCGACGACGATAACCGCGTCATCGCCGAGAAGATCATCCAAAGCGACCTGGTTATCTACCTGACGCCCGTTACCTTCGGCGGTGTCTCGTCGGCGCTCAAGCGCGCGGTCGATCACCAGATCCAAAACATCTCGCCCTTCTTTACCAGCATCAACGGCGAGATTCATCACCAGCGGCGCTATTCGCGTTACCCCGACATCCTCACCATCGGCTGGATGGACGCGCCCGACCTGCAGGCCGAGGCGGTCTTCCGCCGCCTGACCCAGCGCGTCGCCATCAACATGTACGCAGCCACCGCCGTCTGTGGGATTGTGAATCCCGCGCTGGAACTGGATGCGCAGGTGCGCGGCTGGCTGGATGCCGTGCGCCGCAAAGAATCCACGCCCGCGCCTGCCCTGCCGACGATGGAGGTTTCCTCCGCTGCGGCCGCCCCCGTGCGCCGCGCTGTATTGCTGGTCGGCAGTCCGCGCACGAAGAAGAGCACCTCCGCCTCGCTGGGCGGCTACCTGATGGAGCAACTCTCCGCGCGCGGAGTCGAGACCGAGACTGTGCAGGTCTATACCGCCTTCAACTCCGCCGAGCGGACTCGACTCGCACTGGAGAAATTGGATCAAGCTGACCTGGTCGTGCTGGCCTTTCCGCTCTACGTGGACAGCCTGCCCGCGCCCGTCATCGCCGCGCTGGAGAAGATTGCCGCGCATCGCGCCGCCGCGAAAGTCGGGCAGCGCTTCGCCGCCATCGCCAACTGCGGATTCCCTGAAGCGCATCACAACGATACGGCCCTGGCCGTCTGCGCCCAGTTCGCCCGTCAGGCGGGCATGACCTGGCTCGGCTCGCTGGCCCTGGGCGGCGGGGAAGGACTCGTCCACGGGACGCCGCTGAACGAGATGGACGGGCGCGCCATCCCGCTCAAGCAGGCGCTCGACCTCGCCGCCGAGTCGCTTGCGGATGGACAGCCCATCCCACAATCCGCGCGCGACCGCCTGGCCCGTCCCTTCATCCCAGCCTGGTTGTATCGCATGGCCGGCGGCTTCGGCTGGAAGCGCTGGGCCAGGGAATTGGGCACGGAGAAATCACTCAAGGCCCAGCCATACAAACTGACACAATAAAATCATTCGCCAAGGAGCACCGCATGAACACAACCACTTTCAAACAAACCTGGCCCTGGGCCTTGATGGCCTTTCTCGCCATCGGCGTGACCATTGCGGCAGTAGGCCCGTACGTCACGCTCGACCCCGCCAACTTCAACACCGCCTCCGCGCGCTATGCCACCGAGACGCCCATCCGCTACGCAGGCTTGTTCGTCCACGCCTTCTCGGGCGGGCTGACCCTGCTGCTTGGCCCCTTCCAATTCCTGAACGGACTCCGCAAGCGCAGACCGACTCTCCATCGCTGGATGGGACGCATCTACCTGGGCGGCATCCTGCTCAGCGGCCTCTCGGCCTTCCTCATCGCCCCAGGCATGATCTCGGGCCTGGTTGGCGAAATCGGTTTGATGTCGCTGGGCGCGTTGTGGCTGGTCACAGGCTGGAAGGCCTACGCCAGCATCCGCGCGGGGAACGTGGCCGCGCACCGCGAGTGGATGATCCGCAGTTTCGCGTTGACCTTCGCCGCCGTCACCCTGCGCCTTTGGCTGGGCATCCTGATCGGCACCCAGGTGCCCTTGCTGCAAACGAAGTACGCCGGCGACTTCGAGGCCCTGTTCGTGGAAGCCTATCGCGTGGTCATGTGGCTGTGCTGGGTTCCCAACCTGATCGTCGCCGAATGGATCATCCAGCGCCGTCGCTCTCCGCAGGCGGCAACGCAAAAAAATCCAAGCCTTTCGCAGGCATAACACAGGAGTCTGCAAGCTCTGCTTGCGGAACTAAAAAGTCCAGAAGCAGCTTCTGGACTCCAAAAAAAGGAGCCATCATCATGTCTGAACTTCACGTCATTTTCGGCACAGGCCCGCTGGGCAAGTGGACAGCGCGGGAACTCATCCAGCAGGGCAAACAGGTGCGCCTGGTCAACCGCTCGGGCAAAACGGACAACCTGCCGGGCGGCGCGGAACTCGTCGCAAGCGATGCCTACGACACCGCCAAAAACAAGGAACTGACCCGGGGCGCGGCCGCCGTCTACCAGTGCGCCCAGCCAGCCTACTACGAATGGGCCGAGAAATTCCCCCGTTTCCAGGCGGCCATCCTCGATGCGACCGCGGCCAACGGCGCCAAATTCATCGTCGCCGACAACCTCTACATGTACGGCGACACAAACGGGCAACCCATCCATGAGGACCTGCCCTATCAGAAACACACCAAAAAGGGAACGGTGCGCGGCGAGATGGCGAACGCCGTCCTGGAAGCGCATCGCAGCGGCAAGGTGCGCGCCGCCATCGGGCGCGGTTCCAATTTCTTCGGCCCCGACGACCGCGTCGTCACCGACCTGGCCATCCGCCCGGCGGTGCTTGGCAAGACCATCAACCTGCTCGGCAAAATGGACCAGCCCCACACCTTCACGTACGCGCCCGATTTCGGCAGGCTGCTGGCGACACTCGGCACGCGCGATGAAGCCCTCGGCCAGGTCTGGTTCACGCCCAGCCCCAAAGCGGTCACACAGGCCGAGTTCGTGTCCGTGCTGGAAAGCGAACTGGGACGCAAGGTCAAATTCATGGCCGCAGGCGCGAACATGATGCGCTTCCTGGGCCTGTTCAACCCGATGATGCGCGAAACGGTCGAGATGATGTACGAGTGGACACAGCCCTTCGTGGTCGATACCCGCAAAGCGGAGCAGGCCTTCGGCTGGAGCGGGACTCCGCTAAAGGAAGCCATCCGCGCCACTGTGGCCTGGATCAAGGCAGACCTGGCCGGCCGCGCCGCGTAGACGGCCGTCGCACACCGCGTCAAAACCAAATGCTCCCGTCGGATTTCCGACGGGAGCCCTGAAAACGCTTGCGCGTTATCTCAAAGTAGAACTTCGGGACTCGAGGAGCCGGAAGCGTTTACGCCAACAGCCCGCTCGCAAAGGCCAGGAATGCCTGGACGTCGTGGAAGTTGGTGACCATGCCGACAGAGATGCGCACGGCGCCGCTGGCTTTGCCGTCGATGCAGACGCGGAAGTCGTCGATGGACAGGCGCTGGCGGTGGGTGGGCTGGGTAAAGCAGGCGGCCAGTTCCATTTGGGAGATTTCGAGGGCGATCTCGCCGGCGCCCGGGTTGCAGAAGCAGCCTGTGCGCAGGGAGATGTTGACCTTGTTGGCTTCCTGTTCGATGAAGCGATGGTCGATGGGATGGCCGTCCCTGTTGAAGAAATTGACCGTCACCGAACCGCCGCGCTGTTCCATGTGGGTCGGGCCGTAGACGCGCACGAGCGGCTCGCCCGTGGAGTGCTTCATCTGCGTCAGGTTATCGAGCAGCCAGCCGGTCAGCGTGCGGACGCGTTCCTTGATGACGTCGTAGCCGATGGACTCGATGTGCTTGAGTCCGATCTCGATGGCGGGGATGTTGAGATAATCGAGCGTGCCGTCTTCGAAGGCGGGGGCGCCGTCGGCCAGGTAGTATTTGTCGCCCTGCACCGAGGCGACCGTGATGGTTCCGCCCGCGAACCAGGGACGGTGCAATTTGGCGAGCGCCTCCTTGCGGGCGATCAGCGCGCCGAGTCCGGTGGGATAGCCGAACATCTTGTAAAAGGAAATCGGCACGAAGTCGGGGTG
>JBMOMS010000009.1:4599-12745 GCA_049324895.1 Chloroflexota bacterium | reverse complement strand
TGATGGTTCCGCCCGCGAACCAGGGACGGTGCAATTTGGCGAGCGCCTCCTTGCGGGCGATCAGCGCGCCGAGTCCGGTGGGATAGCCGAACATCTTGTAAAAGGAAATCGGCACGAAGTCGGGGTGGACCTGCGACAGGTCCAGTTTGCTGGTGGGGACGAAGGCCGCCGCGTCGAGCAGGACGTCCCAGCCGTGGGCGTGGGCCTTCCCGATCCATTCGAGCGGATGCTGGACCGAGGAGAAGTTCGATTGGGCGGGGAAGGCGAAAAGGTTGTACCCGCTTGTCGAAGGCCGCGCCAGTTCCAGGTCCAGGGTGGTTGCATCCAGGCGCATGTCGGGCAGCATGACCGGGATGTAGGTCACCTCTGCACCGCGGGCGTGGGCGAATTCCCGAATCCCATTGACCGAGTTGTGGTTGTCGAAGGTCAACAAGTAGCGTCCGTTGGGGAAGGGATAGGACTCGCCGACCAGTTTGAGCGCGCCGCTGGCGTTGGGGGTGAAGATGGCCAGGTATTCTTCGGGGTCGGCGTGGAAGAATTTCAGGATGTATTCGCGCGCGCCCTCGACCAGTTTGGTGGCGGCCTGCGAGGTGGGATTGGTGGAGTGCGGGTTGCCGAAGGTGTTTTGACGCAGCAATTCGTAATGCCGGCGAATCTGCGACTCGGCATAGATGCCGCCGCCCGTGTAATCGAGGTAGATGTGCTCGGCGTCGTCGAGGCGGGAATATTCGGCGCGGCGCAGGCTGTCGATCGATTCGGTTTTGGCGAAGGCGGGGTAGGCTTGCAGGAAGGCTTCGAACTCGGGGGAAGTTTGGGACATGGCGGGACTCCTGGGAGGGATTTAACCACAAAAGGAGCGCGGGTGTCAGTGTCAAGTGTCAGAGCTTGGCGCGTTGAAGGTATTCGAGCATGAAGATTTCCCTGCGCAGCCATTCGGGGGGCGAAGCGGATTTCAGCAGGCAGCGATTGCTGCGCAGCGCCTCGTCGAGGGGCATCCAGACAGGTTCGAAGCCCAGGTCGGCCTCGTAATCATCCAGGTGCTGTGCGCCGAGGTCATCCTGCACATCGCACAGGTAGTAATGGGAGGTCATCTTGAAGGTGTCGAACTCGTCCTCGACGGCGAAGTTGTACTCGACCACCGCGCCGATTTCGCGCCCGATGTGGGTCAGGACAGCGCCGCATTCCTCCTGGATTTCGCGCGCCAGCGCCTGGGCGTGACTCTCACCCTCATCCACGCCCCCGCCTGGGAATTTGTAATCGCCGACCGTGGCGGAATGGATCATCAGCAGGTCGCGCCCGCGCAGGATCACGCCGCGCACCGCCGTGCGCGAGACCGTTTTGCCGTGGACGTCGATCCCGTCCGCGCGGTGGAGGGTGGCAAGGATGGGCATGTCAGGGACGGGGGAAGTTTACTTTGACGTAATCGTTAACCGAAGCGCTCATGTCCGAAGGGATTTTGAGCGTTGTTTCCTGTTTTGTGTCTTTTAGTCGAACTTTGAGTTTCATTTTGGTCCACGGGTTTTCCCACCTGGCATATCCAATGTTGGAAAACAAAAGAACCTTGCCACGGTGAACAAATCCCTTTTCGCGATATTCGAATGAATAGTAAGAATAAAGTGCCAGACAAATGATGACGATCCACCAGAAAATATTTCGCCTATAAGATTCAAAGAAATAATCACGCGGAAGTAAAGCACCTTGCGTTGTAAATAAACAGTACATAACCAGGAACCCTATCGCACCTTGTATCAGTTGCGCGATTTTCCTTTGTTCCTTATCGACAAAGTCACCTGCCATTTTTCGTCTGCGATTGCTGGTATAGGTAAATACAGCGGCAAAAAAAACGCCTACAAACGTAGAAAGAAAACCAATGTTTAGTTGTATCTCCTCAGGCACTATTGGGAACAAAAACATCAAACTCAACAAGCCGATTATTGGAACGGCAATGAGCAATAACATGGCGGAGATCACAGCTACTGCCCTCAGTCCACCCCAAATGCTTTTCCAGCGAATGGAGGAAAAAATGAAAAGTGCCAGGAGAAGCAGACCTATCGCGCTAAAACCGATTGTCCAATTGTTGATGTCCATCAGCAATCCTCCGCTCGATATGATGTCGAGTTATACAATCAACCCGCAGAAGAGTCAAGAAAAAAGCCCTCGCGTTATTGGCGAGGGCTTCTGGTTTACGGTTCGCTTCCCGCCGCTTCCTGCCTGGCAGGCCGTTTGTACTCGAAGTATTTCTTCAATCCCAGCATCGGCTTTTCCAGCAGGAACCAGGTGATCTGGGAGATGACGATGGTGATGGCGAAGACCAGGCCGACGTACAGGACGAACATGTACCAGCCGCGCAAGCCGGTGCCCCACAGGTAGTCCAGCAGGATCAGGCCGACGGGCAGGTGGAACAGATACATCGAGTAACTGTGGTTGCCGAAAAAGACCAGGGCCTTGTTGCGGAACAGGCGGCGGATGAAGGAGTTCTCGTCGCGGGTGATCAGGGCCACGATCAGCGCCGCCGCGAAGGTGGAGGCCATCGTATAGCCCACCAGGGTCAACGGGACGTTGCCGTAGGCGGGGTGCGGGATGCCCGGGTTGGTGACCACTTCGAAGGCCAGCAGGGACACGTAGGTGACCAGGAAGACGGGCATGGCGATTTTGCTCAGTTTGCGAATCCACTCGGGGTCGGTGAAGGCAATCGCGAGCAGCACGCCGAAGGCGATCTCCTCCATGCGCGTGAAGGTGTTGTAGAAGAAGAAGACCGTCATCTGCTCGGGGTCGGGCCAGAACAGGGCACCCAGGATGCGCAGGAGGATCGACAGGCCGATGATACCCAGGCTGAACTTGGCCAGCGTCGCCTTGCGCATGGCGTTCACCACCAGCGGCCAGACCAGGTAGAACTGCTCCTCCACGGCCAGCGACCAGGTCACCCCGAGGTAGATCGTGTTTTTGATGTCGCCCATGAAGTAGATCAGGTTTTGCTGGTAGAAGAGCAGCAGCGGCAGCATGCGCGGCAGTTCGGGCAGGTACTCGGGTTCCACCAGGGGCAGGATCGAGATGATAACGATCAGGGCAAAGTAGTAGAGCGGGAAGACCCTCAGGGAACGGCGCACGTAGAAATTCCTGAAGAAATTCGGCTCGCCCTTCGTCCTTAGCAGGATGGAGGTGATGAGAAAGCCCGAAAGCACAAAGAAGGTATCGAGCGCGTACCAGTTGTACAGGCTCAGATTGGTGATGAAGTGCAGGACCGAGTTGGTCGTGAAATATTCCCCCCGCTTGAAGATGTGATACGAAATGACCATCAGCGAGGCCAACCCACGCATCCCATCCAGTTCGCTGAAACGTTCTACTTTCATGCCGGCGTTCCTGTCGTTCCAAGTGATGTGAGCGCTAATTGTACCCGCAGATTTGATTTTATGACTGCCCTGCACCCCGTCGGCGTTCAGGCCGCAACCCTTGACGCGCCTGCATTCCTAAAATCGGGACGTGAACCTCGAAAATGCGATACTCAGCGAACCGCCGATATTCAGCCGATAAACCGCCGATATTCCGCCGATAAATGGTAGCGGCGGGATTTTCGGGCGGGATCGTCGATCTCCAGCCAGCCGGCTTTGATCCATTCGGCCAGCAAATCCCGCGCCTGGCGCGAAGACAACCCCAGGGCGTTGGCGGCTTCGTTGGCCGTGATTGTTTCCTGTTTCGAGAACAGTCCCAGGACAATTCGCGCGCGGCGATCCAGTTTTCTAAGCAACTGGTCGGACTGGTCGTCGGGCTTCACGGCGCGGGAACGGACCTCCGCCGCCACCGCTTCGAAAACAACCGCCATGCCATGAATGAAATATTCGAGCCAGGAAGTCGTATCGGCAAAAGCGCGCCCCGCATAATAATTATGGTCGGGATGGACTTGCAGCGCATCGTAATAGCCGTTCAAATCGCGGGCATAGAACTCTTCGAGCGCGTAGAATTTTCCCAGGTCATGGCCGCCGCGATACAGGATCCACGTTGCAAGGGCGCGCGCAGTCCTGCCATTGCCGTCGTAGAACGGGTGAATGGTTACAAACTGGTAATGGGCAATACCGGCCAGGACGGGAACGGGTTGTTGCTTTTCATTTTGTTGAATCCACTCGACCAGTTCCTGCATCAAGACGGGAACATCCTGCGCTTCGGGGGGAAGGTACACGATTCCGCCGCCGCTGTCGCGGATGACATTTTGTCCGTCGCGGTAGGGAGTCGCTTTGCGTTTCCCCGAAAAAATCAACGCGTGTAATTGGCGGATGCGTTCCTCGGTGATGGGCTTGTTTTCATCCGCCCACATTTCCACCTGGGCAAGCGCCTGGAAATAATGTTTGACTTCCAGCGTGTCACGTTCACGCCCGGGAAAGTGTTTTCCTTCGAGCGCGACCTGTCCCGCCTCTTTCAAGGTCAGGCGATTGCCCTCGATACGGGTGGAGAAATGCGTGGAGCGCACCCGCGCCTGCAAGCGCAAATTTTCCGCGACGGCTGGCGGCAGGACGATCAACCCCACCTCCGTCCGCGCCCGCTCGATGGTTTGCAGGTGTTGGACCATTCTGGCTGTAAAGGAAAACTTGTATTCCATTGCGCCAAGTATATCGTAAAAGCCCTCCCCATGTCTGGAGAGGGCTTTACTTTCACACGTTACGCAACATGCGCCACTTAATCGCCCGTCACTCAACAACCAGGTAATTTTCATAGTCCACTAGCAAAATTACTGGGTTATAATGCGATTATGCTCATAAAAAGACATCTTTTCGAAGCCTTGAAGGCGCATTTGGATAAAAAGGAAATCAGCCTGATCGTGGGACCGCGCCAGACGGGAAAAACCACGCTGATGATGCTCCTGCGCGATCAGGTTCAATTGCAGGAAAAACGGACGGTCACATTCAACCTCGATATCGAGGCCGACCGCCAGTTTTTCGCGTCACAAGAAAGCCTGCTCCGCAAGATCGCGCTGGAACTGGGGCCAGGCGGCGGGTTCGTGTTCATTGACGAAATCCAACGCAAGGAAAACGCCGGGCTGTTCCTCAAGGGCCTGTACGACATGAACCTGCCGTACAAATTTGTTGTGTCTGGTTCGGGTTCACTCGAACTCAAAGAGAAGATTCACGAGTCGCTGGCGGGACGAAAACGCGTCTTCGAACTCGGCACGCTCAACTTTATCGAGTTCGCCAACCATAAAACGGATTACAAGTACGAACAGAACCTGCCCGAATTTTTTGCGGTCGAAAAACAAAAATCGCAAACCCTGTTGGAAGAATTCATGAGTTTCGGCGGGTATCCGCGCGTCGTGCTGGAAGAATCGATCAATGAAAAAAGAAAACTCATTTCGGAACTCTACCAGAGTTACCTGGAGCGCGACATCGCGTATCTTTTGGGCGTGCAAAAAACGGATCGTTTCACCGCGTTGACCCGTTTGATGGCCTCGCAGATCGGTCAACTGGCTGTCATTTCTGAAATTGCAAACACATTGAATATCAATATCGCCACGGTCAATAATTATCTGTGGTACCTGGAAAAGACGTTCCTGCTCCACAAGGTTACGCCGTATTTCAGGAACATGCGGAAGGAATTGACGAAGGCACCCGTCTTTTATTTCTATGATTTAGGGATGCGGAACTACGCGCTCGGTTCCTTCGGCGGGACAGCGGTCCCGCCCTCCGAAAGCGGATTCCTATTCCAGAATTTCATCTACCTGCTCCTGCGGGATAAAGTTGTGGACACCTCGAATCAAATCCACCACTGGCGCACGACCAACAAAGCCGAGGTGGATTTTGTGCTGGATAAGAACACGGAAGTCGTTCCAGTCGAAGTGAAGTATCGGGCCTTTGAAACCCCCGAAACAACGCGCTCGTATCAAAGCTTCGTTACCGCGTATCATCCATCCAACGGCTACATTATCCATTTGGGTGGGCCCTTGAAAAAGCAAATCAACTCCACACATTTGCATTTTATGAACTGGTCTCAATTGCTGTTTGAAACGCTGTGAAAGTGGCAATGGACGATTAAAATCGTCACTACATCGCTCCATCAAAAAGCCCTCCCCATTTCTGGAGAGGGCTTCCGATTACTGATTACTGATTACTGATTACCGCTCACTGCGCGCCGACCGCTTCCATCTCTTCCTGTTTCTTGAACTGGCTCATGTACAGGTCGTAGTAGAAACCCTGCTTCGCCAGTAACTCATCGTGTCTGCCGCGTTCGATGATCTGCCCGGCTTTGAGCACCAAGATCACGTCGGCGTTGCGAATGGTGGACAGGCGATGGGCAATCACGAAGGACGTGCGTCCCGCCAGCAACTGGTCGAACGCTTTTTGGATGAGGCGCTCGGTGCGCGTGTCCACGCTGGAGGTGGCTTCATCCAAAATGAGGACGCGCGGGTCTGCGAGCGCCGCCCGCGCGATCGACAGCAGTTGACGCTGTCCCTGCGAGAGGCCCGATCCGCGCTCGCCCAGCACGGTCTGATACTTTTCGGGCAGGCGTTCGATGAAGGTGTCGGCGTTGGCGAGTTTGGCGGCGGCCAACACTTCTTCGTCGGTCGCATTCGGTTTGCCGAAGCGGATATTTTCCATGACGGTGGTGCTGAACAGGAAGGTGTCCTGCAAGACAATGCCAACCTGCCTGCGGACGGATTCAGCGGTGACGTCGCGCACATCGATGCCGTCGATCTTGACCGAGCCATGCGTCACATCGTAGAAGCGCGGCAGCAGGTTGATGATGGTGGTCTTGCCTGCGCCCGTCGGGCCGACGATGGCGATGGTTTGTCCGGGCTCGGCGGCAAAGGAGACCTTGTTGAGCACGGGCACGCCGTCTTCGTATTCGTGCGAGACTTCAGTGAACTCGACCCTGCCCTTGATCTCGGGCATGGGCTTTGCATCCGCTTTGTCGGTGACGGCAGGCTTCTCGTCGAGGATGGTGAAAATGCGTTCCGCGCCCGCAACCGCGTTCTGGATGTTCGTCCACAGCACGGCGATCTGCTGGATGGGTTGGTTGAAACGCTGGACGTACATCAGGAAGGTCACGACCAGGCCGAGCGTGACCGTGGTGCCAAAGAGCGGCGTCCCCTTGAGCAGGTACCAGCCGCCAACGCCCGTCACGATGGCGAGGCCGACGTAGGACAGCGCTTCCAAGGTCGGGGCGAGCGCGGAGGTGTAGGCCACGGCGCGCACGTTGGCGTCGCGGTTGGCGGCGTTGACTTCCTTGAACTGTTCGATGTTTTCATCCGCGCGGTTGAAGGCCTGCACTTCGCGCACGGCGGCGATGGATTCCTGCAACTCGGCGTTGACGTTGCCGATCTCTTCGCGGCTCTTGCGGAAGGCCTTGCGCGCCTCGCCCGAAAAGTAGACCGTGGCGATGAACATCAACGGTGAGACCGCCAGCGAGAGCAGGGCAAACGGCTTGTTGAGGTCCCACATGTTATAGGCAACCCACCCCAGCAACAGGATGCCGCTGAACACGTTGACCAGCGCGAACGAGAAGGCCTGCTCGATGGCGGAAGTGTCGTTCGTGATGCGGCTCATCAGGTCGCCCGCTTCGTGCTCGGAATAGTAACTGAGCGAGAGGTCGTGCAATTTTTGGAACACTTCCACGCGCAGGACGCGCAGCACGTGCTGGCCTGTCCACGCCATGACGAAGAAGGTTGCGCCTGTCAGCACCGCGCCGATAACGTACAAGGCGATGACGATGCCGATCAGGCGAGCCAGCCCTGCCATGCGGTCTTCGTTGGTTGACGTGGCGGGGTCGGGCATTTCATAGCCGCCCATGTAAAAAGCCTTATGCACGATCTGGCGCGAAACCGACAGCGTGGACGGGTCGGCCGTCGCCAGCCAACAGCTGGAAGCCTGCGTCTCGGACGGCGACCCGCTCGAAGCGCCGAAGGAACCGAAACTTCCAAAAGCGGATTGGCCGACCGGGACGAGGAAGCAGTCCGTGGCCTGTCCCGACAGTTCGGGGGAGGTCACCTGAGTCCAGGTGGAGATGACCACGAAGAGGACAGCCAGGACGATCATGTACCAGAAGCGGCCGAAGTAGGAGCCGAGGCGGGCGAGCGTTTCGCCCAGGTTGCGCGGCTTGAGGGTCTCCTGGTTGAGAGCGCCGCCAAAACGGTTGTGACCACCGCCCATCATAGTGTCACCTC
>JBMOMS010000009.1:0-4499 GCA_049324895.1 Chloroflexota bacterium | reverse complement strand
TCTGGCAATAGTTGTGAATTGTAGATTTCTGCATAGATCGGTTCGTTTTCCATTAAGTCGGCATGTTTGCCTTGGGCCACGACCTCGCCTTTTTCGAGCACGAGGATCTTGTCGGCGTTGATGACGGTGCTGATGCGCTGGGCGATGACAAAGGAGGTGCGGCCCTTCATCAGTGTGTCGAGCGCGGACTGGATCTGCGCTTCGGTGGTGAGATCGACCGAGGAGGTCGAGTCATCCAGGATGAGGATGCGCGGATTGAGCAGGAGCGCGCGCGCGATGGCGACGCGCTGCTTCTGTCCGCCCGAGAGCGTGGTGCCGCGTTCGCCGACGTGCGTGTCGTAACCATCCGGGAAGGACAGGATGAAGTCGTGCGCGGCGGCGGCCTTCGCGGCGGCCTGGATCTCTTCGAGCGTGGCGTCAGGCTTGCCGAAGGCAATGTTGTCGCGGATCGAACCGCTGAAGAGGGTGGTCTCCTGCAGGACGATGCCAATCTGCGAGCGGAGCGAATCCAGCGTGATGTCGCGCAGGTCATGACCGTCGATGGTGATCGCGCCTTCGCTCGGGTCGTAGAAGCGCGGCAGCATGTTGATGATGGTGGTCTTGCCCGAACCGGTCGCACCGAGCAGGGCAATCGACTCGCCTGGTTTGGCTTCGAAGCTCACGTTCTTGAGCACGGGGTCGCCGCCGCCAAAGTAGCGGAAGGTGACGTTCTCGAATTTCACGTCGCCGTTCACCTGCGGCAGTTTGATGGCGTTCGGCTTGTCCACGATGTCGGACTTTGCATCCAGGATCTCGAAGATGCGGTCGGCGGAGGCGGCGGCCTGTCCCATCTGGGTGACGATCATGCCGAACATCATGATGGGGAAGAACAGGTACATCAGGTACATCGAGAATTCCTGCCACGCGCCCAGGGTCAGCGCGCCCACGATGATCTGCCTGCCGCCGACGTATAAAATGGCGGCCTGTCCGAGGTTGGCGATCATGAAGACCAGCGGGAACAGGAACGTGAACAAGCGGTTGACCGCGATGGCCTGTTCCATGGTGGCATCCGCGGCGGCGCGGAACTTTGTCTGCTGTTCCTTCTCGCGCGTGAAGGCCTTGATGACCTTGATGCCCGCCAGGTTTTCCTGCAACACGGTATTCAGCGCCGATAGTTTTTGCTGGACTTTCGCGAACATCGGCTGGGCCAGGCTGGCGAACACGCCGAACAACACGATGGCAATCGGCAGGATCGGCATGGCCGTCCACGCCAGCGACACGTTGGACGAGAACAGGATGATGACCGTGCCCGTCAGCAGGATCACCGCGCCGACCAGTTGCAGCAGTCCCTGCCCGATAAACAGGCGCACTTTCTCCACGTCGTCGGTGGCGCGGATCATCAACTGGCCGGTCTGATTTTTATCGTGATACGAAAACGATAAATTTTGAATCTTCGCGTACAGGTCATTGCGCAGATCATACGCGACCGCCTGTGAATTTTTCTCCGCCCAGAAGGCTTGCAGAAAGGAGAAAGCGCCGCGCAGGGCGGCGAAGACGATGATCGAGACGAGGGCAACCGTCAGCGCCTGGGGCGCGCCGTTCAAATCCGCTTCCAACTGGACATTGAGCTGGTCGGCCGTTAAAGTGGCGGGATACTTCAACGCTTCGAGAATCTTTGGCAAGGCCGCGCCCAGGAACTGCGACGGAATTTTGTCCAGCGCCTGGAGCATCTGGTCGGCGATGTAACCGCTGGTCACCGCGTCGAGCACGTTGCGGATCATGCGCGGCACCGCCAGTTGCGAGAGCGTTGCGATGATGAGGAAGACATACGGTAATGCGGCCTGGCGTTTGTAATTCGTCAGGTACTTGACGGCGCGGCCGATGCCCTTGAAATTGGAGCGCTGGCCGCGTCGTCCGCGGGATTGGGAATGGGTCATGGTGGCTTGCATGGGTCTCCTGGTGGTAATTGGTAAGTGGTAAGTGGAGATTGGGGAATGAAAAGGTGGATAGCAGGGAATAGTGACTACTATCTCGACAAGTTAAAGATGTAGGGCAAATTGCCAATTTGCCAGGCGCAATTTAGCAAATTGCGCTACAACTTCATCTGGTAGCGGTACTACTCTCTTCTCTCTACTCTCTTTGTCGCTTCAGTCAAAATCTCCAGCGCCTGGCTGACCTTTTTCTGCTCGTCCGCGCCCAGGCTGGTGGTGAGTTCGTCCACCCAGCGAAAACGTTCGGCAATGCTCTTCTCGATCAGTTCGCGGCCCTTGACGGAGAGGCTGATCTGCTTGGCGCGGCGGTCGGACGGATCCTCGGCGCGGTCGAGCAATCCGCTTTGCACGAGTTTCTCCACCGTCTGGCTGGCGGCCGCGGTGGTGATCTCCATGTGCTCGCTCAAATCCGAGATGCCGCATTGCTTCTTGTAATAGACCTGCATCAACAGGAAGAATTGCGGCATGGAGAATCCCAGCGACTTGACGTAACGTGACTGGTCGCGCATGGCGCGATGGGTGGTTACTTCCACCCATTGGCGCAGGGACTTCGAAACGTGGAGGGAATCGACCATAGTTAATCCTTCTTTTTAGTTAAGCGACCTTAACTATATGCAAAAATTAACCTTTGTCAAGGCGGGAAGAGTAAGAGGTGTGTTAGAGAATCGACGGTTTGTCACCCCGCTTCAGCCGCAGAGCCGGGAACGAAAGGCGCGGCCCGGATCATCACGGAATCATTCAGGTCCCAGCCCCAGGGCGGGGATGGGCGGGATATCTCCGCTGTACAGCCAGCCATCGAAGAACGCGCCGAGGTCTTTTCCGCTGACCTCTTCAGCCACGGCGATGAAATCGTCGGTGGAGGCGTTGCCGTTTTTGTAGCGTCCGAAGTAGGTTCTCAGGGTCTGGAAGAAGGCCTCGTCCCCCACTTCCAGGCGCAGCGCGTGCAGGGTCAGCGCGCCCCAATCGTACACGCCGGCGTTGAACAGGTCGCTTGCGGGAGGTTCACCGGGCGGTGAAAAGTAGCTCTGCAGATCCACCACGAATGCGTATTCCTCCCGCACCCATTCATCCAGCGCGGCGCGGCCTTCGTTGTGCTCCAGCCACAGGCCTTCGGCGTAGGTGGCGAAGCCCTCGTTCAACCAGATGTCGCGCCAGTCGGCCACGCTGACGCTGTCCCCAAACCACTGATGGGACATCTCGTGCGCCACCACCGACTCGGTGTAGGTCAGGTCGTCCAGGCGGATCATGTCCGAGCCATAGATGGACAGGGTCTGCGCTTCGAGCGCCGTGCCGATCTGCGTGTTCATCACCACCGAGCCGTAGACGTCGAACGGGTACGGCCCGAAGATATCGCTGAAGAAGGCGAGCATCTCATCCTGCTGGGCGAAAGCCTGGCTGACCTCGGGCGGCAGTCCCACCGCATAGTAATTTCGGATTTGAAGGCCGTTGGGGCCTTCCAGGGTTTCCACGTCGAAATCGGAGATATTGATCGTGACCAGGTAGCTGGCCATCGGCTGGTTCACCTCGAACACGTGCAGGGTGTTCGTCCCGTTATTGCTGGCTTCGAGCAGCACGCCGTTGGCCGCCACCTCGAACGGATTGGGCACGGTCACGCGCAGGGTGTAGGTGGCCTTGTCGAGCGGATGATCGTTGGCTGGAAAAAAGTTCGCCGCGCCGTCGGGTTCGCTCATGACGTAACTCTCGCCATCGCCGATGACCCAGCCGGTCATGACCGGCAGCGCCGCCGAGCGCAGGGCCTGCGGACGGCCGTCATACGTGACCACGACGGTGAAATCGTCCCCTGCTTCGAGCGCCTTCGACGGGGTAATGGTCAGTTCCTGTCCATCGCGGGTAAAGGCCGCCTCATTTCCATTGACCGTGATGCCCGCAATCTCGAAGCCGATGAAGTCCAGGTTGAACGCATCCAGGTTTTGCGTCGCCCGCGCCTCGATGGTGGTCACGCCATGCAGGTCACCTGTGGATACGCGCCGCACGTTCAGGTCGAGGGTGTAATGCTGGACGTCGTACCCGCCGTTGCCGAAATTGGGATAGAGCGAATCGCCCAGTCCGGGTGCGCCGATTCTCCCCGACGGGGTGGGGGTGGCAGGAACCTGGGTGGGCGCGGGAGAAGCCGTCCCGGTCGGGAGACTGGACGCGGTGGGAGATTCCACCGGGAGCGTTTGTGTTGGCCTCGCGGCGGGCATTTCCAGGCTGGCCGTCGCGAGGGGCGCCGTGACTGGAACGTGCTGGGTCGGTTTGTCGGTTGGGTTGGCGGTCGGTGTGGCCTGTGCGCACCCCGTGACCATCAGGAAAATCAGGAACAGTTGCAGGACTGGACGGGTTCTCATGCTCGACCTCCGTGAAGAAGCGTATGGCAGGCCCGATGTTTTTCAGCATGAGTATATCATTTTGGAGGCGCGCGGGAACTGCGGGACTTTCGTGGGAATTGCCCTTTGCGCCCGGCTGGGGCTATACTGTGCCTGTCGTCATCCATTCCCCGAAAGGATCAAATCATGGAAATCGAGATCG
>JBMOMS010000008.1:0-4279 GCA_049324895.1 Chloroflexota bacterium | reverse complement strand
CGCCTGGCTCCTGTCCCTTGTCTTTGCCTCCTGTTTTTCGTATACTATAAAGCAACCGCGAAAGACAACCTGGTTTTGGGAGTTTCGCATGGATCCACGCAAGGGTGTTGTTGCCATCAAATCCAGCCCGCAATCCGACGCAATTCTGGGCGCGGGCTTTTTCGTTTCCAGCGGGGTGATCCTGACCTGTGCGCACGTCATCGAAGGGTATTACCATCGCGACATGACGGTCTATTTCCAGGCGGCGGATTCGCACGAGGTCCTGGGCGCGGGCCTGGAGTTCTACAGCCCGAAGGAAGAATTCGATGTGGCGGTGCTCAAGCCCAGGCGCGCCATCGACTGCGCCTGCCTGCGCGTCGTATCCTCCCGCGAGAGCCGGCTGCACGAGTTTTCCATCTTCGGCTACCCCGCCCTCGGCGACATCCACGGGCTGAACGGCGCAGGCAGAATCCTGGGCTGGATTCAAAGTCCGCGGGGATATGCCCAACTCCAACTCGAGTCACGCCAGGTCACCCAGGGCTTCAGCGGCGCGCCCATCTGGGACCTGGAGCTGGAGTCCGTGGTGGGGATGCTGCAAAACGGAATCAAGGCCGAGGAGGCGGGCCGTCCTTCCTTCGGGCTGCCGATGGAGGTGCTCAAGGGCATCTACCCCGACCTGCCGTTGGAGACCCCGGTGGCCAAATCCGACGATGGGGCCGCCGCGGACCAGGGCGGAGTGACGCTCAACATTTCGGGAGACGTGTCTGGGAACATCATTATCGGAAGCCATAACACGGCAAAGCGCAATTAAGCGCCCCTTTTTGTATGATCTTGACATTTTCATCGGTAAAAAATCGCCAATTTTCCTGTATAATACCCCCAGAGACAAACCTTTGCAGCAGGCGGCAAAGAGAGGAGATCATCTATGCGTAGAGCACGTGTTTGGATATTTGTTTTGTTGATCTTGATTATTGGGTTGGGTGTTGGAGCCTACATCATCTCCAATCTGGTGAAGCCCCCGGCGGCTGAGACCGGCCAGGTCCCCTTGGTCGATATTTTTGTCACCAGCCAGAACATCCCCCAGGGCGGTCCCATCACGATGGATGTCCTGACGACCATTTCCATCCCCCAGGACCAGGTCATCACCACGATGTACACGCGGGAGGAAGAGTTCCAGTTGACCTCCAACATGGTCAGCCGTTTTCCCCTCGACCAGGGGGTGGTGCTTACCGAGGCGATGATCATCAACAAAAACCAGGCAGTTTCGATTGCCGGCCCGGCCTGGGCCACCCTGGTGCCGCCCGGTATGACCGCCATTTCGATCCCCGCATCCCGTCTTTCCCTGGCCAGCTATGGCGTGTCTGATGGGGCGCATGTCAACGTGAATATCTGCTTCCTGCTCGTGGATGTCGACCCCACCTTCCAGTCGATCACCCCCAACACGGCGGGCATGCTGCAAGGCCCCGGCCAGTTGCAGGACCACCTGCCGGTCATCTCGTTGAGCGGCGGCCTGGCGGAAGAGACCGGCCCCCAGGGTCGTCTCGAACTCGATCCGTCGGTGCAGCAGCCCTTCTACATCATGCCTTCCGAAGCGCAGCGGCCGCGCCTGACCTGCCAGTTGCTGTTGCAGGATGTGGTTGTCCTGAAGGCGGGCAACTTCCCCCTCAATGGCGGGGTTGTCAACCAGGACCCTGCCGCCCAGCAGCAGCAGGCCGAGGAAGCCCCCGTCAAGCCGGACGTCGTGACCCTGATCGTTTCCCCGGCGGATTCGATCACCCTCTCCTACCTGACGTATAGCAACGTCCAGTTCCAGCTGTCCATTCGCAACCCGAACGATACCACCCGCGTGCTCACGGACGGCATGACTTTGCAGTTACTGCTCAGCCAGTACAACATCCCCATGCCCGCCAAGCTGCCCTACTCGACCCAGCCGCGAATCGACATCCTGATTGCGCCGATCCTTATGAACGATATCCCGGTCCAGCAATAGGGCCGACTTTAATTCGGTTCAGAGGTAAACACATGCCAGCTGAGAAGATCCGGGTATTAATCGTAGATGACATTGCCGAGACCCGGGAAAATGTCAGGAAACTGCTTCAATTCGAACCCGACGTGGAAGTGGTCGGCGCCGCGCGAACCGGGAAGGAAGGCATCCAACTGGCCCAGGAGTTGGACCCGGATGTCATCCTCATGGACATCAACATGCCGGACATCGACGGCATCACGGCCACGGAAACGATCCGCCATAAAACGCCGCATATTCAGGTCATCATCCTGTCTGTGCAGAACGATCAGAACTACATGCGGCGGGCCATGCTGGCCGGGGCGCGCGACTTCCTGACCAAGCCCCCCATGGGCGATGACCTGATTTCGGCCATCCGCCGCGCCAGTGAAATGGCCCGCGTCGAGCGCTCCAAGAACGTGGGCGGACGCGGGGCTGCGGTCATGACCGGCCTGCCAACCTCCGTGCCCACCCTGCCCAACCTGTTGCAGGGCAAGGTGGTGACGGTGTACAGCCCCAAAGGCGGCGTCGGCACCACCACCCTGGCGGTCAACCTGGCCATTGCCCTGCACAATGAAGACACGCGTGTCGTGCTGGTGGACTCCAACCTGCAATTCGGCGATGTGGCTGTCTTCATCAACGAGCAGGGCAAGAACACCCTGATCGAGATCGCCCCCCGCATCGAGGAACTGGACACCGAGATCATCGAAGATATCATGATCAAGCACCAGGCCTCGGGCATTCACGTGCTGACCGCGCCCGCCAAGCCCGAATACGCCGAGAAGATTACGGCGGAACAATTCGAACGGGTCATTCACCTGCTCAAGCAATTGTATGCCTACGTGGTGATCGATACCAGCTCCACCCTGACGGACATCGCCCTGACCACCATCGACCACAGCGATGTGGTGGTGGTCGTGACCACCCAGGAAATTCCCACCATCAAGAACGTCAGCCTGTGCCTGGACCTGTTCCACACACTGGGAATTACCAAGGAACGCATCGTCCTGGCGATGAACCGTTTCGACAAGCGCATTGCCATCACCCCCGACCGCGTGGGCAAGAACTTGAAACAGGACGTGGTGGCTGTCATCCCGCTGGATGAGCGCATTGTCATCAACGCCGTCAACCGCGGCGTTCCCTTCATGATCGACAACAAGAATCAATTGGTGGGACGCGGAATGTACAGCCTGGCGGAAGCGGTTCGCGGCCGCATCGCAGCCCTGGAAAACGAAGCCGAGAAATTGCCTGTTGGTAGACGTTAAGGAGTGAGGCCCCATGTCGTTGCTTAAGCGAATCGAACAGGGACAAGGCGGGCAGAAAGGTGGAACCGCGCCAGCGCAGGGCGGGGGGCAGTCTGGCGGCGGCGGTGGGGATGGTTCGCGCCTTTCCTCGCTGCAATCCCGCCGGGTGAATGCCCCGGCCTCTTCCCCCCAGGCGGGGTCCTATTTCGACCTGAAGACGCGCGTCCAGAACAAGCTCCTGGCGGAACTCGATCCGTCCATGGACGTGTCCCGCACCGAAGAAGTGCGGCGCACGATCCTGGACCTGTTCGAGCAGATCCTGACCGAGGAAAACATCGTGCTTTCCCGCCCCGAGCGGGCGCGCCTGTTCGAGCAGATCGCCGCCGAGATTTTGGGCTTCGGCCCGCTCCAGCCCCTGCTGGAAGACGAGACCATCACCGAAATCATGGTCAACGGCGCGAAGAACATCTACATCGAGCGCAAAGGCAAAATCCACCGCGTGCCTGTGACCTTCGAAAACAACGATCACGTGTTGCGGATCATCGACCGCATCGTGGCTCCGCTTGGCCGCCGCATCGACGAGGCCAGCCCCTACGTGGACGCCCGCCTTCCAGACGGCTCCCGCGTGAACGCGGTCATTCCTCCCATTTCCCTGGTCGGTCCCACACTCACCATCCGTAAATTCTCGCGCAACCCCATCACGGTCGAGCAGTTGGTGCAGTTTGGCTCTGTCACGTCCGAGTCCCTGCAATTCCTCAAGGCCTGCGTGGAATCCAGGTTGAATGTGGTCATCTCCGGCGGTACCGGTTCGGGCAAGACCACGCTCCTGAACATCCTCTCCAGTTTCATCCCGGCCGATGAGCGCATCGTGACCATCGAGAACGCGGCGGAACTGCAGTTGCGCCAGGAGCACGTGGTCACCCTCGAGTCCCGCCCCCCGAACATCGAAAACCGCGGCGAGATCACCATCCGCCAGTTGGTCATCAACTCCCTGCGTATGCGCCCCGACCGCGTGATCGTGGGCGAAATCCGCGATGAAGCCGCGCTGGACATG
>JBMOMS010000007.1:12573-32379 GCA_049324895.1 Chloroflexota bacterium | reverse complement strand
TTCCATCAAAATCATTGGCTAGGCAGGAACGTTGCAGTGTAAAGGGGCCGTGTAGCATTACGGGTCATAGTTCGATTGAGTGAGTAAAAAATAGTCAATTGCTGTTTCAATCCCCAGGGGAAATTTTTGATTGCCTGCGTCGGAAATATCGCCCCTCCCCCTCCCAGCCCATTTCAGCTATGATACGCGCATTTCCTGGCAGGTTGCCGTTGAAGGACAAAACCGATGAACACACAAGCACAATTATTGAAGCCCGAAATCGAAGCGAAGATCGACGCGCTGTTATCGCAGATGACCCTGCTCGAAAAGGCGGGGCAGTTGACCCAGCTTGGCCCGACCATGCTCGAAGGCGTGGGCGTGGATTCCTTTCTGGATGACCCCGAGGCCATGCAGAAGGTCAAGCTCGATTACCACGAGGACTGGATCCGCGCGGGGGTGGTCGGCTCGTATCTGGGCGTGCAGGGCGCGGAGAAGATCAACCGCCTGCAGAAGATTGCCGTCGAGGAGACCCGGCTGGGCATCCCGCTCATCTTCGGCCTGGATGTGATCCACGGTTACCGCACCATGTTCCCCATCCCGCTGGCCGAGGCTTGCAGTTGGGAGCCCGACCTGGCGCGCCGCACCGCCGAGGTGGCCGCCCGCGAGGCTTCCGCTGCGGGCCTGCACTGGACCTTCGCGCCGATGGTGGACATCGCCCGCGACGCCCGCTGGGGCCGCATCGCCGAGGGCGCGGGCGAGGATACATTCCTGGGCAGCGCCTTTGCCGCCGCGCGCGTGCAGGGCTTCCAGGGCGATGATCTGGCCGACCCGCAGCACATGGCCGCTTGCGCCAAGCATTACATCGCCTACGGCGGCGCCGTGGCGGGACGCGACTACAACACGGTCGAGATGGCCGTCCAAACCCTGCATGATGTGTACCTGCCGCCCTTCGCCGCCGCCGCGGATGCGGGCTCGGCCACCTTCATGAGCGCCTTCAACGATTTGAACGGCGTGCCCACCTCGGCCAACCGCTACACCCTGACCGAAATCCTGCGCGGCCAACTGGGCTTCAACGGCTTCGTGGTCAGCGACTGGAATTCGATCGGCGAGTTGATCCCGCACGGTCACGCCGCTGACCGCAAGGATGCAGGCAAAAAGGCTCTGCTGGCGGGTGTGGACATGGACATGGTCACCGAAAGCTACCGCCACGACATCCCCGAACTGGTCGAGGCGGGCGTCATCCCGATGTCCGTGGTGGATGAGGCCGTGCGGCGCATTTTGCGCGTCAAGTTTCTGCTGGGATTGTTCGAGCGCCCCTACCGCTCGGACGCCGAAACCGAATCCGCCGCCCTGCTGCGTCCCGCCCACCTCGACCTGGCGCGGGAGGCGGCCCGCCGCTCCATCGTGCTGCTCAAAAACGAGGGCGGACTCCTGCCGCTCAAACAGACGGCCCGCAAGATCGCCGTCATCGGACCGCTGGCCGACAGTCCCTTCGACATGCTGGGTTCATGGTCGTTCACCGGCTCACGCAGGGATGTCGTCACCATCCTGGGCGGAATCCAATCCGCGACGGAGGCCGAGGTGCTGTATGCGCGCGGCTGTGACATCGACGACAAGCTGCCCGCAGACTTTGCCCAGGCCATCGAAGCGGCGAGCCAGGCCGAGGTCGTGATCGCGGTCGTGGGTGAATCCGCCAAAATGAGCGGGGAGGCTGCCAGCCGCATGAACCTCGACCTGCCCGGTCATCAGGAGGATCTGCTCAAGGCCTTGAAGGCGATGGGCAAGCCGCTGGTGGTCGTGCTCAGCAACGGGCGCCCGCTGTCGATCCCCTGGATCGCCGAACATGCGGATGCCGTCCTCGAAACCTGGCAGTTGGGCGTGCAGGCCGGCCCCGCCGTGGCAGACGTGCTCTTCGGCGCGTACAATCCGAGCGGAAAGCTGGTAACGAGTTTCCCGTATGCAGTCGGGCAGTGCCCGATCTATTACAACCGTACCAGCACGGGACGTCCCGCCACGGATTTCTGGTTCACCTCGAAGTACATCGACGGCCCGGTCGCGCCGCTGTATCCGTTCGGCTTTGGCTTGAGTTACACCACCTTCGAATACGCCGACCTGGAGGTGACGAAGGCCGCGGGCAAGGTCATGGTCAGCGCGACCGTGAAGAATACGGGTGCCGTGGCCGGCGAGGAAGTGGCGCAGTTGTACGTCGGTGATGTGGTTGGCAGCCGTGTGCGGCCGGTCAAGGAGTTGAAGGGTTTCCAGAAGCTCCTGCTCGCGCCCGGTGAAAGCCGCAAGCTGACCTTTGAGTTGAAGGTCGCCGACCTCGGCTTCCACGACGTGGACATGCAGTACATCGTCGAGCCGGGCCAGTTCAAGGTCTGGGTGGGGACGAATTCGGCAGAGGGGCTGGCGGGCGAGTTCTGGCTGGACGAAGCGGACGTGCAGTAACCCGATTGGATATATAAAACATTGGAGCCAGGCAGATCGCCTGGCTCCATGCGATTAAAGGAATGGGCGCACAGTGTCTAATTGCGCAGTTGTCTCGACCTGCCGAGGAAGGCCAGCGCGATCAGCGCAATCGAAAACGGGATGAAGAATTCGGGCCGTCCGCTGCTGTTCGCGCCGCTGAAATCCACGGCGTCCACGCGGTTCATGGGGCCGAGGTACCACAGCGAAATGTAGACGATCTCGAAGACCTTGCTGGTTCCACTCCACACGCCGAGGACGAGCGACAGCGAGGGGATGAAGATCGCGCCCGAGAACAGGGCCAGCAGGCCCGCCGTGTCGCCGTCGGTTGCAAAGCGGACGAGCGCGCCCGCGCCCATCAGCAGGGTGACAATGAAGCCTGCCAGCCATTGCGCGGGCAGTTGGCGCCACAGCGGGGAGGCCGAGGAGAAGGTCAATTGTTGGACATTGTCGCGCGCCTCGCGATTGCCGAGGGAGGAGACCAGCAGGATGTGCCAAGCCCAGGCAATCGGCAGGACGTACTGGCGGGTGATCGGGGAGGGATTCACGATGCTGGCGACGATGAGTCCGCCTGCGATGGCGTACCACCACCAGCGCTGACCCTTGAGCAGCAGTTTCAACTCGGCGCTGAGCACGCTGAAGAAGCTGAAGCGGCTGGCGGCCCGGTTCAACGGAGTCAGGCGAACGGCGGGCAGCGCCTGGGAGGCGGCAGCAGGCGCAGGCGTCGCGTCCGCCGCGGACTTCTTCATCCGCCTGGGTTTGGAGCGTGAAGGATCGAAGCGGTCGAAGAAAAGCGCGGCGAAGAAGGTGAATGCGACGGCCAGCACGATCAGGGTAAAGCGCGCAAACAGAATGGCGGGAGTCCACTGAACGCCGTTCCAGGTGAACGTATCCGTGACCTCCTGCCCGCTGCTGCCCAGGGAGAAATCGCCGCTGTAATCGGGATGGATTGCGGTGACGGCCCGTCCCATCTCGCTGGATAACAGGCCCAATCCCATCGGCTCATAGGCAGGATACTGGCTCAGGGTGCTGTTTTCCATGAAGAGCGGAAGGAACATGATGAACGCAAAGAAGTAGACGATATTGCCGAAGCCGCCCTGCAAAAACGGAATGGACTCGAATAACACCGCGGCGGCGGCGACCAGCGCCAGCAGCGGCAATGCGATCAAGAAAAAGGGCGCCAGGAAAGCGGGCAGGTTGACCTGCATGCTTTCGCCCTGCATGAACTGAATGACCAGTCCCGCCAGGGCCAGCACCGCCAGCATGGCGGCCAGCACGGCGAAGTTGCTCAGCCATTTACCCAGCAGATAAAGCGGACGCGTCAGGGGCGTAGTCGCCATGATCTGACCGACGCCTGTCTCCCGGTCACGCGCCACCGAGCCTTTGACGAGATAGAACCCGAACCAGCCCAGGAAGAAGGTGGCGATGAGCGACATCATCGCGCCGACCCAGGCGGAATTGTATTCACCGCGATACTGGCCAAGTTCCAGGGCCAGGTTGCCGACGGCGGTTTGGTAGCCGAGGAAGACCACCAATCCCAGCATGACCAGGAAACTGTAACGCCGCACACGCTCCAAAAAATCGGCGCGCGCCAGGTGACAGATGATTCTGGCCGTGCTCATGATTTGCCCCCGATGAAATACAGATAGGCATCCTCGAGGTTGGGACTGACACTGCCGGCCGGCGCCTCGGGTTGGGTCGCGCTGACCACGCGCACCTGCACTCCGTCGCTTCTGCGGATCGTGCCGCTGACGATGTGCTTCTGCTTGAGCGCGGGCAGGTCGTCGCTTTGAACGGTCCACTCCCAGACCTTGCCGTCCAGTTCCTTGAGTAGGTCCTCGGGCGCGGCCTCGCGCAGGAGCTGCCCCTTGTTGACGAGGGCGATGTGCGTGGCGGTCGCCTCCACGTCCGAGACGATGTGTGTGGAGAGGATCACGATGCGCTCGCCCGACAGGTCGGAGAGCAGGTTGCGGAAGCGGACGCGCTCCTCGGGGTCCAGGCCGACGGTGGGTTCATCCACGATGAGCAGCTGCGGGTCGTTGAGCAGGGCCTGCGCGATGCCCACGCGCTGTTTCATCCCGCCCGAGTATCCGCCCAGCGGACGCCTGGCCGCATCCTTGAGGTTGACGAGTTGCAGCAGTTCATCGATGCGTTTCCGCGCGGTGGCGGCATCCAGGCCCTTGATGGCCGCCATGTATTCGAGAAATTCCACCGCGTTCAGGTTGGGATACACGCCGAAGTCCTGCGGCAGATATCCGAGAACATCGCGCAGGGAGTCGGGGGATTTCACCACGTCCACGTCGTTCCAGCGGATGCTGCCGTCCGTGGGTTTGGTGATGGTGGCCAGCATGCGCATGAAAGTGGATTTGCCCGCGCCGTTCGGCCCGAGCAGGCCCAGGATGCCGGGTTTGATCTCGAGGGAAAAATTCTTCAATCCCCAGAAGCCGCGTTTATATTCCTTGCCAAGGTCAGTAACGGTGAGCTGCATGATACTCTCCAGGTGATGATAGGATGTTTGTGTATACGACGCGAAGCACAGGATGTTGCAAAATGGACGCGAGCTTTTCTCCCGGTGTGAATTTTCAGGAAAACGCGGGTGTCAACCTGCGCGGGGAGTATAATGCGGAAATTTAATCCTGGACAGCTTATGAACCTCAATACCCAATTCGAAACGATCCGTCAGTCTGCCACCGTGGCGATGAACGACCGCATCCTGGCTGTCAAGGCCTCGGGCAGGAAGGTCATCCAATTGCAGGTGGGCGACCCCGACTTTGCGACGCCGCCCTCCGTGCTGGATGTGGCGATGGGCGCGCTGCGCAGCGGGCTGACGCATTACGGTCCCAGCCGCGGTTCCCTGGACCTGCGGGTTGCTGCCGCTTCCAAGCTGGCCCGCGACAACGGCCTGAACTACGATCCCGCCTCGGAGATTCTGGTCACGCACGGCGGCATCCACGCCTATTACCTGGCGATGCAGTCGATCCTCAACCCGGGCGACGAGGTGCTGATCCCCGACCCGACCTGGGCCACTCACGCCAACATGGCCTCCATGCTGCGCGCGGAGGTGGTGCGTATACCCGCGCCCGCCGAGAACGGATTCATCCCCTACTTCGAATCCTGGGAAAAGGCGCTGACCGCGAAGACGCGCGTCATCGTGCTCAACTACCCGTCCAACCCGACGGGCATGTATCCGTCCCGCGCGTATCTGGCGAAACTGCAGGAGTTTGCGGCGGCGCACGATCTGTGGGTGGTCAGCGACGAAGTCTACGAGAACCTGTACTTTGAAGAGAAACCCACCAGCGCAGGCGCATTCCTGTATGCGAAGGAACGCACATTGCTGGTACACAGCCTGTCCAAGACCTACGCCATGACGGGCTGGCGCGTCGGCTATTTGGCTGCGCCAGCGAGCGTCATCGAGAACGCGCTCAAGGCGGGACAGAACTCGATCACCTGCGTCGCACCCTTTGTGCAAAAAGCCGCCGCCTTCGCGCTGACCGACCCAGGCGTGCAGGGAGCCGTCGCGGACATGCGCTCCGCCTACGCCCGCCGCCGTGACCTGGCCCTCCGCATCGCTGCCGAATACGAAAGCGAGAAGGTGCTGGTTAGACCGTCGAAAGGCGCCTTCTACTTCTTCCTGGATTTTCGTCCGCTGGGCATGAGTTCGGTCGAGATCTGCGAGCGCATCCTCGACGAAGCGGGCGTGGGACTCGTCCCAGGCTCCGCGTTTGGCGAACAGGGCGAGGGCTTTGTCCGCTTGTGCATCGCCGCCTCCGACGAGGATGTGGAAGCGGGGCTGCGGAAAATCATCGAATGGGCCGAATCCCAATAGCCTTTCATCACCAACCTTTTTTAGGCAACAATCAAACAGCGCCAGCCCGCCGCAATTTTTGCAACGGACTGGCGCTGCCACGTGATGCAAACGCGTTCTGGTGGGACGGGCTATGGCAGGCTAAAGGTGGTCACCAAAAAAACGGCCATTTGGGCGCGCGTCACCAGGCCGGTGGGACAGTAGTTTCCACCTCCGCAGCCCGCAGCGATGCCTTCCGCCGCCAACTGCTTGATCCAATCATCCGCCCAGTGGCCAATGGGCACATCATTGAAGCCGGTGCTGCCGCCGGCATCCGGGGGCATATACCCTGCGTCGTGCTTGGCGCGCAGCAGGAAAACTGCCATTTGCGCGCGGTTGATGTTCTGGTCCGGGCAATAGTTCCCATTGTCGTCGCAGCCGCCCGTGATGCCTTCCGCAGATAACGCCTCGATGTATGCTGCTGCAAAGGTATTTACCGTCACGTCGTTGAAGATTGTGCCGGTTGCCGTGGGAGGCGTGTATGCGTTGCCATACTTACTGCGCAGAAGGAAGACCGCCATCTGCGCGCGGGTGACAAAGCCATCCGGGCAGTAGGACAGCGGGTTGGACAAACATCCGCCCGTGACGCCCGCGTTGTACAGGCTCAGGATATGCGATGAGGCCCAATGATCGTTCGTCACGTCCGAAAAGAGCCTTTTCCAGCGGTTGTAGAAAATGTTGAGCAGGGGCACGAACTCGTTGGTGGCCTTCTGGCTGCCCGCCACGCTGGGATGATCGTCCCCGGAAGGGTAATAGAGCGTATCCATCCCGGGCGTGAAAACGTGCTGGACCGTGCCGCCGGCGTAGCGGTGATGGTTATTCGGCCCGGTCAGGACGTTGTAAAAATCGAAGACCACCACGTTCGTGCCGGTAAAGTTGTTCTCGTCCAGCCAATCGTTCATCAGCCATTCGTTGAAGGCGCGCGCATTGGCCGCATAGGTGCCATCCGACAGGGGCGGCGCGGTGATGACGACGAACAACTTCTCGGGGTGCTGTTTGAAGTACTTGAGGATTTCGTTGTATACGTACTTCGCGTGGCTGACCGTCAACCAGCCCTCGGAGGAGGGGGGATCGTCCGGGTTGCCTTCCAGCGCCGAGTTGGGGAAGCAGGACTTGAACATGATAATCTGGTTTTCGCCGCCCGGGTCGGCCAGTGTGCGGGTGTAGTAGGAATTCTGGCCGCTTTCATTGTACAGGGCATTCATGTAGGTGGGTGTGTCGGCCGAGCGGAACCACTCCGTCCAATTTGGGATGTCGGTGCGGTCGCCGATATCATCCGGCCCCCAGCCATAATTGGTATCGCTGACGAAGTAGTTGTTCTGGCCGAGAACCCTGCCCAGGTTGCCATAATCGTCGGTCAGCCAGTTTTCGCCGGTGGAGTGATGGATGAATATCAACTTGACGGGTTGCGCCGGCGGGTCGTCATCGTAGGCAACCGCGGCTGGAACTTCGGCGGCGCCCTGCACCGGCCCGATCCAGGCCAACGATAGGGCGGCAATCGCCAGCAGCGAGACCGCGCGGAAAATCAACGTGCTTTTGAACATGGAGGCCTCCAACAATAGAAAATTTCCTGTCATCGACGTTTTTACTATACAGGATTTCGCCGCAATCGGCCCATTACAAATTTCTTAATTTAACCGCTCCCCGGTGGGCCATAAGTACTACGCTGGGTTGCGCGTAAAACCGGGTCGAACTGCGCGTATAATCGGCGCATGACGTCCAAGACCCTGGTCACTGACATCCAGAACATTCTCCACGCGGCGCGGACAAAGTCCTACGCGGCGGTCAACTTTGCCATGGTCGAGGCCTACTGGCAGATCGGCAGGCGCATCGTCGAGGAGGAGCAGCAAGGCAGGGGGCGGGCGGCGTATGGGGCGCAGATACTCAAAGCGCTCTCCAAGTCGTTGACAGATGAGTTTGGCAAAGGATTTTCGTCAGCCAATTTGCGCAGCTTCCGCCAGTTTTACCTGACTTTTCCAGACGATCAGATTTGCTACACACTGTGTAGCAAATTAAGTTGGAGCCATTGCCGTCTCGTCATGCGCGTGGAAAACCCAAAGGCGCGCGAGTACTACCTCAAAGAAGCCTCCGAACAGAATTGGAGCGTGCGCGTTCTCGAACGCAACATCCATACCCTGTACTACGAACGCCTGCTGGCTTCGCAGGATAAGAAATCCGCCCTGACCGGAGAATCGTTATTCGAAAAGCACAGTCCCGCTGACTTCATCAAAGACCCGTATGTGCTGGAATTCCTGGGACTTCCCGAAGACCCGATGGTTTCCGAGGCGGAGATGGAAACCGCCATCATCACCAGGCTCCAGAACTTCCTGCTGGAACTGGGCAAGGGATTTTCCTTCGTGGGACGCCAGGTGCGCGTCAGCACAGAAACCTCCCATTTTTACGTCGATCTGGTCTTCTACAATTACATCCTCAAGTGCTTTGTGCTCATCGACCTGAAAGTGGACAAACTCACCCACCAGGATGTCGGCCAGATGGACATGTACATCCGCCTGTACGATGACCTCCAGCGCACGGAAGGGGACAACCCCACCATCGGCATCATCCTCTGCACGAACAAGGATGAAACCATCGCGAAATATTCGGTGCTGAAGGACAGCGAGCAGATTTTCGCGTCGAAGTATCGGCTGGTGCTGCCCAGCGAGGAAGAGTTACAGGCCGAGTTGGAGCGCGAGAAACGCCTCTTTTTGATGGAACGCGCGAGCGGTTATCATGTATAGCATGAACTTTTCCCAAATCACGAATGACCTCTTCATCGGCAACATGCCCCTGCTTGCGGATTACGACCGTTTGCGGGAGTTGGGCGTGCGGTTGATCATCAACATGCGCTTCAGCCGTGGACCCGCGCCTGATCCCGCGCCCCAGCCGATGCGCACGCTCTGGCTGCGCTCTCTCGACAGTCCGTTCTTTCCGATCTCGATGCGCAGTTTGCTGCACGGGGCGCAGGCTGCGCTCGAAACCATCCACAACGGAGGCAAGGTCTACAGCCATTGCGCCTACGGACGTCATCGCGGTGTGGCGATGGGCGCCTGCATTCTGATCGCCCAGGGCATGGATGCCATGTCGGCAATGGAGTTGATCAAGTCGCGCCGCGCGGTGGCCGACCCGGATGCCTTCTACATCCGCCCGCGGATTTTAAGGTTCGTCCAGGAATGGCCGTCGTTTCGGGCAGGAGTTTGATGAAAAAACTCTTCGTCTACATTGCAGCCCTGGCAGGCAGCACAATATTCATGCTGCTCTTTGTGGTGATCTTCGTCAACAGCACTGATTTGGCCTGCGCCTTGCAAGCTGACCAAACCTATACCTGCCGCGTCCAGACCTTGTTACTGGGCAGGTTTCCCACCTTCCAAAAAGAGGTCACTCGCGTTGTGGATGTCATCATAGTCGATGACGGCTGCTCCGACGGCTGCGCCTATCGCGCCGAGTTCGTCACCTCAGACGGTGGCCAGACGGCGCTGAACGAAGTCTATACCGACTACAACCCCGTCTCACGCCAGGTCATGGAGATCAAACGCCTGCTGCTTGGCAGGCAGGCCAGTTTCGAGTACAGCATCGAACCGCAATGGTGGGTGGTGTACTTGTTGGGCGGGTTGTTCATCATGGACATCCTCATCCTGACCTTTACCTTCGGCCTGGGCGCCGTGCGGGAATTCCTGGCCCAACGCGACCAGCTTCCCTCCTGACCCCATTAAAAAAAGGACCCGGTCGACCCGGGTCCTTTTTGATTGCCATGGTCCGTTATCCTTTGAGCGGCGGCGCATCCTTGTCATAGACGAAGACCTGCACGTCCAGCCCGTCGGCGTTGAGCAGGTCGAGGGCGGGCATGAACGTTGCATCCTTGATCTTCTGGATGTCGCCTGCTGGGGCATACACCGAAAGCCGCGCTTCCTCATCCGACATTTTCACGGCCTTGATCTCCGCGCCCGCGCTGGCGGCTTGCACGATGCCTGTCATTTTTTGTATGGCTTCATCGAGAGTCATGCTTTGCTCCTGCGCTACGATGCCTTCAATTTTGCCACCGTCACGCCCGCGCCGCCTTCCTTGTCGCCGCCCTCTTCAAACGTGGAAACGTAGGCATGTCCGCGCAGCATGTCGCGCACGGCCTGGCGCAGTTTGCCCGTGCCCTTGCCGTGGATGATGCGCACCCAGGGCAGGCCGGTGAGATAGGCCTGTTCGAGGTAGCGTTCGAGTTTGTCGATGGCGTCGTCGGCCATTTGCCCGCGCAGGTCGAGTTCGAGGCCGGGGGAAGTTCTAACGTTTAACGTTGAACGTCCAGCGTTGGACGCCTCGGCTGGCTTTTGACTTTCGACCTTCGACGGGACGACGGGGTCTCCCGATTTTCGGCTCAAATCGGACAACTTCGCCCGCAGGCGCACGCTGCCGATCTGCACCTCTGCATCCGCTTCGCCCAGGGCGGTCACCACCCCTTCGGCGTTCAGCGAGCCGACCAGGATCTTTTCGCCGAGCTTCAGGGGTTCGCTTGAGGTTGATCGTTGAACGTTGAACGTTTTCCGCGCAACGGGTGTTTCGGCCTTTTCCTCGATCTTTTCGACTTTTTCCTCGATGCTCTTGATCGCATCCAGCGGCTGGCGGGCTTTCCTCATCTGCTGCTTGAGCGACTCGATATTCTTCCGCATCACGGCCACTTCGAGTTCACCCTCGGCGCGCGCCTGGGCCAGCACCTCGCGGCGTTCGTCCTCGATCTTCTCGATGCGGGCTTCGAGTTCCTTCGTCTGCGCTTCGAGGCGGGCGCGGGATTTTTCCAGCTTCTCGCGTTCGCGCGAGGTGCGGTTGCGTTCCTTGCGGATGTCGTCGAGCAGTTTGTCGGCGCGGATGTCGTCGGGGTTGATCTCGCTCTTCGCCACGGAGACAATCTCCGGGTCCAGGCCGAGGCGCTGGGCGATGAGCAGGGCATTGGAGCGGCCCGGCAGTCCAATCGTCAGCTTGTAGGTCGGGCGCAGGGTGGCGATGTCGAATTCCAGAGAAGCGTTGACCACGCCCTCGGTCGAGTGCGCGAAGGCCTTGAGTTCGGGGTAATGCGTGGCGATCAGGGAGGTGATGCCGCGTTCGAGCAAATGATTGAGGATGGCGCGCGCCAGGGCCGCGCCCTCCTGCGGGTCGGTGCCCGCGCCCAGCTCGTCGAGGATGACCAGCGAGCGGTGGTCGGCCTTCTTGAGGATGCGGATGATGTTGGTGATGTGGCCGCTGAAGGTGCTGAGCGATTGCTCGATGGATTGCTCGTCGCCGATGTCGGCCCAGACCGAGTGGAAGAGCGGCAGCTCCGAACCGCTTTCGGCGGGGATGTGCAGTCCGCTTTGGGCCATCAGCACCAGCAGGCCGACGGTCTTGAGCGAGACGGTCTTGCCGCCCGTGTTGGGTCCCGTGATGACCACCGAGCGCGTGCCCGGGCGGGGATTGAAGTCAATGGGCACGACGGTGGCGGGGTCGAGTAGTGGGTGGCGTGCGCGGATCAGTCGAAAGTCGAAAGTCGAAGGTCGAGCCTCGGACTTTTGACCCTTCGATGAACTCTGGGCGTTGCCTTTGACCTTCGACATGTCGTGCAGAATGGGTTCGCTGGACCTTAGCTCCTCGGCATACTTCGCCTTTGCCAAAGCCAGATCGAGCACGGCCAGGTTTTCCACGCCATATTTGATTTCCTCGTGGTGTTCGCCGACGAGCGCCGAGACCTCGGCCAGGATGCGGCGTTCCTCGTCGCGTTCCTGAAGCTCCAACTCGCGGACCGTGTTGTTCAGTTCCACCACGGGCAGCGGCTCGACGAAGAGCGTGGCTCCGCTGGAGGATTGGTCGTGGATGACGGCCTTGATCTGGCCCTTGAATTCGGCCCGCAGCGGGATGACGTAGCGCCCGTCGCGCTGGGTGATGATCTGCTCCTGCAGCTTCGAGGCGGACTCGCTCAGGTAGCGCTGCAGGCGCGACATCAAACGGTCGCGGGCGATTCTTACTTCGCGTCGCAGGCGCGCCAGTTTTTCGGAGGCGCTGTCCATCACTTCGCCGCGCTCCGAGAGGATGCGCGAGATGGCGTCCACGATGCCGTGCGGATTGGGCAGGCCCAGGGCGATCTGCGCCAGGCGCGGATAATCGTCCGTTTTGCGCTCCAGCGACTTCTTCAACTCGCGGCAGGAGATGAGCGTGGCCTTGACGTCCAGCAGTTGCTGCGGGTCGAGCACGCCGCCGCGCGCCGCCAGGTCCGCGGCGGGACGGATGTCGTGCGCGCCGCCGATGCCGATGTCCTGGATCGAGAGCAGCCTGCGCGCCTCGCTTGTTTCCGCAATGCGGGCGGTGGCCAGGTCGAAGGATGCCGTCGGTTCCAGCGCGCGCGCCAGTTCCATCGAAGCGGAGAAATCACAGAAGCCCGCCAGGCGGGCCAGGATCTTGGGATATTCGAGTACGGAGATGGTTTTAGCGTCCATTGGGGGGAATTATAAACCACCCGTGATTATTTACCGCGAAGAAGCGAGGAACGCGAAGGGAAAAATTATGGGCAGGCCTTCCTGCCGTCCATGAATCTGGGTTCGCCTTCGGCGGGGAGGTTCCAATCGCCCGGATGCAGATAGGCTATGCCAGTCGCATTTTTTCTTGATTTTGCAAAACGGATACCTTTGCAGAAGCTGGGTATGAGCGGTTCTTCGATCAAGTATTTTCTTTCTCCCCATCGAATTGGTACTAATTTATATTGGTCTGTGAAAATATTATCTCGAGAGGCAGATAATTGTATTTTTCCATGTTCGATCATATACTGACCGGTAATTTCCATGGGGCCGGTAGAATCAGGAGTGATCTTCGCATAAAAAGTCAAGTCATCGTGTAGATTCAGTTGAAATCTCCAAAGACCACCAATTGAACGAACATACTCCCCTGTAAATTCGTTCCTCACAAGCCTATCGATGTCTGTCCTGAAATGAAACAAAACCGCACCAAGCGCAAGGACAACCAATCCTGTTAGAAGCAACCAGACTGGAACCGGTTTTGCTCCTCGCTCAGCCTGTTGATTATCTACGTTATCGATATGGTTTTCACGGATCCAGGCAAAAGCCAAGAAGACCAGATAACCCAGGTAAACAAAAAATACGAACTCAAAAGAAACTTCCTTGAACAATCTTGGCTTATCTTCGCTGACAAGTTTTTTCCAGATACTTCCATCCTGCTTTATCTGATATACCGCATAAGTGTGAGGAAAACATTGTCCAGCGTCTCCATGATTCTTTGCACCCTGAAGGTCTTCCCGAAATCCCCATTCAACCTCGATCCTTTCAATGCAGGCATTTTCTTCTGCATCAGCAATATCGTAAAAGCCAGTATAAGGCCTGTCAAGTTTGACCCACCCATTGCTTGCATCCTTGGCAAGTCCGCAACAGCCAAAGAAATCGCCGGTTGATACTTTTACGTACACAAATTCATCAAGGGATCCATCTTCACCAGGCAGGTCAATCCGTGTAATCCTCTCTGCAGGCTTTGGCGGCGCGCCCAGATCCTGCCACGGCGTGAGGTAATACCACACCTGGTGGATGTTGACGGTCCGCAGGCCGACCAGGCACAGGACTAGGCTGAGCAGGAAGGTTAACTTTCCTTTATTTTCCCGTATGAAAGTTTGCATGTTTCGATTTTATCCATTTCCCGCCTTTGGAAAAATAGTCCTGCAGGAGGGTTTTAGGAACTTAGAAGTTAAATCCTTGTACAAAAAGCAAGAAAATCCTTACCACAGAGAACACAGAGTACACGGAGTTTTTTAAAAGGTTTTCTCAGTGATCTCTGTGTTCTCCGTGGTTAAATCTCTTTCGGCTTGTCCGAGTTAGGCAAAAGCCCCCAATGCAATGGCCGCGGGCAAAGTCACGCAGGTCACGCTCGTTGTTGCAACCGTCAGGTCCCAGATGCGGCCTGCTTTTCGATGCAAAAAAACGCGTGAGCGTCTTATACCGCACTCGGGTGAAAATTGCGCTTTTTAGAGGGTGGAATGCGCAACTTTCACCCGTGGGTATTATATAATTGACTTTGTGAATTCCCTCCTCGCCAAACTCAAACAAGACCCGCTGATGAATCGCGTGCTGCGCTCCAGCGCGCATTTGTTCACCAGCAACACCATCAGCCTGGGATTGAGTGTCGTCATGGGGGCGCTGTCCATCCGTCTGCTGGGTGCGGCGGGGCTGGGCCTGATCACGGTCGTGATGGGCTTTGCCTCCACGGTCAACAGCCTGCTGTCCTTCCGCATGAGCGAACTGGTGGTGCGTTATGGCGGGGAATATCTGGAAAAAGGTGAGAAGCACAAAGCCTCGGCGCTGATCAAAGCCGCCGCCCTGACGGAAGCCTTCGTCTCCGTGCTGGCCTTCCTGGTGGTGCTGGTCTCGGCGGGCTGGGCTTCGCAAGCCATCGCCAAGACGCCCGATACCGCCGCGCTCTTCATCGTATTCTCCCTCGGCCTGCTGGCCAACTTCAACACGGAAACGTCCACGGGCGTTTTGCAGGTGACGGGCAGGATCCGCTACCAGGGCACGATCAACCTGGTCCAAAGCATCGTCTCGCTGGGTATGGTTGTGGCCGCTTTCTTTTTGCCGAACCCATTGTGGGTGATCCTGTCGGCGTATCTGGCGGGCAAGGTCATCCTCGGGCTGGGGCTCTTCGTGACGGCCCAATTCCAATTGCGCCGCGAGTTGGGCGCGGACTGGTGGCGCGCGCCGCTGCCGTCCCTGGCGCAGTCGCGCGGGTTGGTGCGTTTTGCGATCAGTTCCAACGTCAGCGCCACCATCATCAAGGTCTTTCGCGAGAGCGAGCCGTTGTGGGTGGGGTACTTCCTCTCGACCGAGGCGGTCGGTTATTACAAGGCGGCCTACACGCTGGTCAGCTTCCTCTCGGTGCCCGCCGACCCGCTCATCGCCGCCACCTATCCCGAGATCAACCGCCTGGTTGTGCAAAAGGCCTGGGCCGCGCTGCGGAGTTTTCTGCGGCGGATCACATCGCTGGCTTTTGCCGTCAACGCCGCCGCCGCGCTGGGATTTATCTTTTTAGGTCCATTCGTTCTCAGGCTCTACACAGGTCATGCGGAATTCGTCGCCGCCTACCCGACCCTGCTGGCGCTCTTCGTCGGCCTGGCCTTCAACTACACCCTCTTCTGGAATCGTCCGCTGCTGCTTTCGCTGGGCCTGCCCGAGTTCCCGATCTGGACAACGCTGACGGTCGGCCTGGTCAAGGTGGCGCTGGCCTTCTGGCTGATTCCGCGTTACGGCATCCTGGCGGCGGGCGCGCTGCTATCGTTCTATTACATCGCCTCGGTGGGCGTCATGGCCTGGCGCGGGCTGAGGGAAATAAAGATGAAAGAACAAAGATGAAGATCGCAGTTATCACCAACTCGCGGATTCCCTCGCTGACGGCTAATTCGATTCAGGTCATGAAGGTGACGCAAGCCCTCATGCAGATTGGACACGAGCTGCGGATGTTTGCGCCGCGCGAGACGGAGGTCCCGACCCCCGGGCATCTCCGCGCGCATTACGGCCTCCATCTCGTCCCCGACTTGAGCCTGCTCCCGTCCAACCCGCGGCTCAAACGCCTCGACTTCATCCTGCGCGCCCAGTCGGCGGCCGGGCGCTTCGGCGCAGAGTTGGTCTACACCTGGCTGCCGCAATCTGCGGCGCTGGCCCTGTGGAGCGGGTTGCCCGTCGTGCTGGAAATGCACGCCAATGTGGCCGGACGCATGGGCGCGTGGTGGCTGCGCCAGTTCTGGAACGCGCGCGGCGCGAAGGTCATGACCGTCACCACGTCTGCGTTGGGAAAGGCTTTGGAACGCTCGACCAGGCTCCAGTTCCCGAACGAGTCGGTCATCATCGCCCCGAACGGCGTGGAGCTGGAAAAATATGACGGGCTGCCGCATCCCGCCGAGGCGCGGCGTCAACTAAATCTCCCTGAGGGACCGACCGTCGGATTCACCGGTCACATCTACCCCGGCCGCGGCGCGGACTTGTTGTTCGAGCTGGCGCGGCTCCTGCCGCAGGTCAACTTCCTGTGGGTGGGCGGCACGCCCGAGTTGGTCGAGTTCTGGCGCGGAAAGCTGGCCGAGGCGGGCCTGACCAATGTGACCATGACCGGCTTCGTGGAGCACGCGCGCGTCCCACTGTACCAGGCCGCGTCGGACATCCTGCTCATGCCCTACAGCCGCTCGATCTCCGCCAGCAGCGGACAGGATATCGCCGAAGTCATCAACCCGATGAAGATGTTCGAGTACATGGCCTCGGGTCGCGCGATTATCTCGGCAGACCTGCCGTCCATCCGCGAGATGCTGCATGAGGGCAGTGCGGTTTTGTGCGAGGCGGGGGAGTGGGGGTCGGTAATCGGTAAATGGAAAGTGGAGATTGAGGCGCTGCTGGCCGATGAGCCGCGCAGGCAGTCCCTCGCCGCACAGGCCCGCGCAGATGTGCAGTCGCTGACCTGGGAGCAGCGCGAGGAGCGGGTCTTGCAAAATTTTCATTGACCATGAAAACTTTTGGGTGATGCGTTTCAGCGGGGGTAAAAAGCGTTGGGGATACCTTTCCGCCCATCCATAATTCCATCCACACCCCTGTCCTACTCGAAGACCGCCACCGCCCGCACGGGGGACCCGGTCCCGCCGCGGATTTTGAGCGGCAGGCCGATGAAGCGGAAGCGTCCGCGCCCGACGAGTTGGTGCAGGTTGACCAGGTTCTCGTAATGCGTGAAGCCCATCTCGCCGCAAATGCGATGCACCTGTTTGTTGGACACGTGCCGTACGCCCGGGGCAGCAGCCTCCACGCCGAAGGCTGCGATGTGCTGTTCGCCCAGCCAGCGGGCTGCGTCGGCGCTTAGGCCGGGGCCGCGTTCCCAGTCGGCGGTCCCGAAGGCGCGCCGATAGTGATCCGTGTACAGCAGCAGCGTATCGCCCGCGCGGATCTCCAGTCCTGCCGCCGCAAGGGCCTGCTGCAGGTCTGCGATCCCGATCATTTCGTTGAATCCCTTGTGCGAAAGGTCCAGGCACAGGCCCGCGGTGTAGAACATCGACAGCGGCATGGTGTCGATGGAACGTCCGCGGTATTCGCGCGCCATGTGGTTGATGGCGTCGACGTGCGTGCCGCTGTGCTCGCCCAACTCCAGGCGGTTCACGGCGGGGGAGACCACCTCGCTATCGGTGATCCTGTCCCACTCTTCGTGCGAGACGTGCATCGTGACCGATACTGCCGGCATCCCGGGAAAGACGGGCATGCCCGAATAGAGTTCCTGGCTCAGGTCGATGATTTCCATTGGGTGATTCTCCTTTGGCCCGGGCCGTTCACGTTCCCCACGGATCGGGCGCTTCCAAGCCCTGTACCCAGGCTGCCGTCTCCTCGGCCTGCACGGTGCGCGCGGCTTCGCGCTGCAGTTTGGTGAGTCCCCCGCAGCGCAGACGGGCATTGGGCGGACGGTAATGGGATGGCACGGGAATCGGCTGGACGTTCAGCGACACGTTGAAGCAGGGTGTCCAGCGCTGGATCAACTCCCGCTCGGCGGCGCTCAGGTCCTGCCCCACCGCGTCGAACTGCGCGGACTTGGAACTGAACATTTCGATGGTGAACTTCATCGACAACGGCCAGTTGGCCCATACGAACCGTCCCACAATGGAGTGGCCGTGGAAGCCGCCCATCAGGTGCTCCCAAACCCGCGCGAAGGCCAGGTGTGATTGGCCCACATAGAAGGTCACCGCCTCGTCCCGAAACAAATACAGATCCAGTCCCTTCCAGGCGGACGGACATTGATCGATGAGCAGGAATTTCTTTAGTGAAATCTCAACGTGTTGATCGTTCATGGGATGATCCAGGCCAGGGATGGGATTTCGATGCGCGCTGCAACCATGAAAAAATTATACGCCCAATCCCGGTGTAAAACAAAACGCTGACTGCACATGCAATCAGCGTCTCATCACGAGTAAATTTTAGCGGACAGTCATCATCCCTGGGTCAGCCTCGACTGGGACGGGGTGGTCGGGACCGTCGTCGCGGCGGGGGCAGGCCGCGGCTGGGGCTTCTGCGGGAAGAGCTTGTCCATCACGCTGGCCAGGATGCGGTACATCAATAGGAAGAGCAGGCTGCCCGCGGTGAACCAGTAATATTTTTGGACCCAGTCCAGGCCCGAGTCGGTGCCGCTGAAGAGGCCGTGGAAGAGGCCCATCAGATACATGGCAAAGCTGGCATAATGGATGGCGCGCCACGTCTTCTGGCCGATGCGCGGGCGCACGTAAAAGCTGAGCGTGACCAGCAGCCAGACGTAAAATCCAAGCTGGCCGACTCCCACCCACAGCGGACGATAACTGGCCGTGGAAAACGGCACCAGGATCTGCGCGAGGGTGAATCCGATGTAATGATCGCCCAGCAGGATCAGCGCGTGGAAGATGGCGAAGGCGATGCCCAGCAAATTGACGTACTCGTGGATGGCGAAGGCCGCGGGCGCACCGGGCCACAGGCGCGCCATCTTGTTGCTGATGCCCAGGCCCAGCGCCATCGAGATCCATAACAGGCTCAACGAGGCAAAGGCCGTGGCACGCGCCAGGTACCAGAAGACCTTGGGCGCGTCACCGCCCAGTGAGAAGGCCAGGTTCGGAAGCCAGCTCGGCAGCACCAGCACGGCCAGCAGCAGGCCGGCCGTCAGCGCCAGCAGGAAAGCCAGGAAGGTTTGAATGTTGACCGAGGACTCCATCTCGGTCGCTTCGGGGGGATTTGCGGGCATATTAATTCCTTTTCCATGTCATTGCGAGCGTGCGAAACAACCTCACACTTGTTCCCTAAATTTTCAATGTATGAGGAGGTTGCTTCGTTGCCCCTACGGGGCCCCTCGCAACGACATTACAGATATTTCTTGAGTCTTTCGTTATACAGGCCCTGTCCATCTTCGAGGATGAGCAGGCCGGCCAGTCTGGGCTCCGCATCGATCCAGGCGATGCCCGCCTGGCTGCCGCGGATCAGCGCAGACTTGGCGGCCGCCTCCGCCTCCAGCACGGTCGGCGCGACGACGGTGGCGCTCAGCACATCGGTCTGCGCGGGCAGGCCCGTGTGCGGGTCGATGATGTGATGGCGCAGGAATCCGCCTTGCAGCCAGCGGCGGCGGTCGGTGCCCGAGGTGGCCACCGCCTCTCCGCGCAGCAGGATTGTTCCAAGACTGTCCTCCTCGCGGCGCGTGAACGGGTTGATGATGCTGATCTCCCACGAGCCGCCGTTGCGCAGCGGACCGCTCGAGGCCACGTCGCCGCCCGCGTTCATCAACGCGGGGCCATACTCGGAGAGGCGCAGCATGGCCTGGTGCGCGGCCCAGCCCTTGGCGACGCCGCCGAAATCGAGCTGCACTCCCTCGGGCAGACACAGGGTGCGCCCGGCCTCATCCCAGGTGACGGCGGATAGCGGGCGGATCTCCGTCAAAACGGGGGAACGGGGCGGGATATGTGTGCCCGCCAAAAGATCGAAGTCGCGGTCGTAGCCGAACTCGAGCATGGACTCTGCCACGGTGGGCGTGAC
>JBMOMS010000007.1:0-12473 GCA_049324895.1 Chloroflexota bacterium | reverse complement strand
CCACCGACGGGATTATTCACAAAGATCTGGGTTTGGGGCGCCTGGCCACCCAGAATGATTTTGCCCTGGGGAATGGGCGTGGGCGCAGCGGGCGCGAGGGTAACAGGGGCAGCCTCCGCCGTCGGGGGCTGGAGGGCGGTTTCAGCGTTTTGCCTGGCCAGCGCCTGCACACGGTCGGGCCCGGCAAACAGGTTCCACAGGCCAAGCGTCAGGGCCATGGCCATGGCAGCCAGGAACATTTGGATGTCGCTCCAGTTACGGGAAGCAGGCTTATTGGTTGCCATACGCTCTCCTAATCGTCGTGCTCATCATGATCATCATCGTGATCGTCATCGTGCTCATCCGGCCGCGGGATGTTGATCTGCTCGTCGTTGCTTTTCTTGCGGTGGGCCGTCACATCGTTGACCACCACCGTCGGAACGATCTTGCCAACCGAAAGGATTTGGCCCGCAAGGCTGACGTACACGAGATCGCCCGAACTGAAGGTCACCAGGTAGGAGGATGCGCCGTTGAAATCAGCGGTTTCCACGCTGTACAAATCGTCACGGCCAAGCACCTGGGCGGCCAACGCCGCAGCCTGTTCAGGGGTCAGCATTGCCGCAGTCGCGGTGGGGATGGCCGCCTGAACCTGCGGGACCGAAACATTCTGCGCCGGTGAGGCCGCCGTCGGCTGTTGGACGACACTGGCTGAGACGACATTCTGGTAGGCCGAGACCACACCGACCAGCACGGCCAGCACGAACGCGGTCAAAACGGCAGAGAGAAACAGGGTACTTTTTCGCATGGATATCTCCTTGTGAGGTGAATTTTCAGGTTATAAAAGCCCAGTCGCCCGGCCGCCCCAAAGGTTACGGGAAAATATGAGAAATAAGTTAGAGAATGCCCGCATTTTCGACCTGTGAATTTGCCCCATGGTTTTGGCTTATAATCTCCGCCATGCGTATCAACCTGAAATGGCTCTGGCTTGTGCCGCTCGGGCTGGCCCTGGCGGTGGCCTTGTATTTTGTGCCGCCCATCCATGAGCGGCTGGCCTGGCGCGTGGAAGACCTGCGCATCCAGGTCAACCAATACCTCAACCCGCCCGAAGAGGCGGTCTTCCAACCCAGCCAACCGCAGGTCGACTTCGAGGACCTCAAGGCCACCGCCCGCGCCGAGATCATGCGGACCCTGACCCCGCCGGCCACAGGGACGCCCACCGCCACCCGCGAAGGCCCCACCCTGACGCCGACCGTCACCTCCACGCCCCTGCCTGGCTCCGTCAACTTGACCGGCTTCACCTACGAGCACCAGCACAACCGCTGGAACTATTGCGGCCCCGCCAACTTTGCGATGGCGCTCAACTACTGGGGCTGGGATGGCAACCGCGACGTGGTCGGAAAGGCCCTTATGCCGGGCAACACCGACCGCAAGGGCCAGCCGGCCAATAACGACAAGAACGTCATGCCCTACGAGTTCCGCGAATTCATCAGCGTCAATGTGCCGGGCATGACCTCGGTGGAGCGCTACGGCGGCGACATCGATACCATCAAGCGCCTGCTGGCGGGCGGTTACCCCATCGTAGTCGAGAAGGGCTACTTCGAACGCGACGCCTCGGGCGTGGTCAGTTGGATGGGGCACTACCAATTCGTCACCGGTTACGACGACGCCAAACGCGAAGTCACCGTGCAGGATACCTACAACGACGGCCCGAACTTCCGCATTTCCTACGATGAGTTCATGGCCGGCTGGCGCGCCTTCAACTACCTGTTCGTGGTGGTCTACCCGGCCAACCGCGAAAGCGAAGTGATGCGCCTGCTCGGCCCCCTGGCGGACGAATATGAGGCTGCCCAACTGGCGCTCGAAACCGCCCAGCGCGAAAGCCAGAGTCTGGGCGGCATCGACCGCTACTTTGCCTGGTTCAACATCGGCTCCAGCCAGGTCTTCCTGGAAGACTATGCCAGCGCTGCGCTGGCATACGATCAGGCCTTTGTCGTCTATGCCCAACTCGACCCCAATGCCCTGCCCTGGCGTATGATGTGGTACCAGACCGGGCCGTACCGCGCCTACTATTCCATCGGCCGCTATATGGATGTGGTCGAACTGGCCAACACCACCTTCAAGCTGCGCGTCAAGCCTGACCTGGAGGAATCCCTGCTATGGCGCGGGCGGGCCTATTCCATGTTGGGACAGACCCAACTGGCGGTCAACGACTACCGCGCCGCGCTCAAGATCCACCCCAATTGGCTCCCCGCCGTGGAGGCCTTGCAGACCCTGGGCCTCAAGCCCTGAATTCGTTTGAATACAAAAGATGCGGCCGCAGTGCAACTGTGGCCGCATCTTGTTTAATGCTTCATTTTTTTCTTTCGTTCATCCCTGCATCTTTTCCCATTCAGCCAGCTTCCCGTCCATTTCGCGCTGCACGCGCTCGTAATCCTGGCCGAGCTGCGCCACCACCCCCGCGTCGGTGGGCGGATTCTCCAACTGCGCGCCCAGCTCGGCCAGCTGCTTTTCGAGGGTGGCGATGATGTTCTCCAGTTCCTGGAGTTGGGCCAGCTTTCTTCTTTCCTCTTTCGTTTTGACATTCCTCGCCTTGCGCTCGTCTCCGCCCGGTGTCCAGGCTTCGACCTGCTCCGACTGCTGTTCGGCCAGGCGCGCGGCCTGCCTCTCGCGTTCCTCTTTCATCTGCGAGTAGGTGCCCTTGAAGACCGTCATGCGGCTGTCATCGGGATCGACCTCCCAAACCTGGGTGGCCAGCGCGTCGATCAAATAACGGTCGTGGCTGACCAGCAGGATCGTGCCCTGGTAGGCATCCAGCACGGCTTGCAGCACCTCCTGCGAGGTGATGTCGAGGTGGTTGGTTGGCTCGTCGAGCAGCAGCAGGTTGGTGTCCTGCAGGGCCAGCTTGGCCAGGGCCAGCCGTCCGCGCTCGCCGCCCGAGAGCATCGAGACCAGCTTGAAGACGTCATCGCCCGAGAAGAGGAATTTGCCCAGGTAATCGCGGCCCTGATAGGGCAGCATCCCGGGCGCGGCGGCCAGGATCTCGTCGAGAACCGTCTTGTCGGGGTCGAGTCCCTCATGGGCCTGGGCAAAATAGCCCACCCGCAGGCTGGCGCCCAACAGCACCTCGCCTGCCAGCGGAGTCAATTGCCCGAGGATGGTTTTGAGGAAGGTGGACTTGCCCGCCCCGTTGGGACCGATCAGGGCGGCGCAGTCGGTACGGCGCAATTCCAGGTCGGGCGAGTGAAAGAGCAATTTGCCCGGGTAGCCCACCTGCAAACTGCGCGTGCGAATGACCAGGTCGCCGGAGCGCTGCTCGGAGCGCAGGTGCAGGTGCAGGTCGGGCAGGCTGCGCACGGGCGGCCGCAGCGAACGCACGCGCCGCTCGGCCTCCTCCACGCCGAAGGAACTGGTGGTCGTCTCCACATCCAACTGCGACCAGTTGGCATGGACGGCCGCATCCATGCCGACCTGTTCGATGGCCTGCACCAGCCGCGAAAGGCGCTTCAGGCGGCCCTTGGCTTGCAGGGTATTCTGCCCCGAAATGTTCTTCTTGATGTATTCGACTTCCTTGAGCAGCTTTTCCTTCTCGCCCTCGAAGACCTCGGCGCGATAGTTCCAGCGGATTTCGCGCTCGTTGAGATAGGTGCTGTAATTGCCGCGGTACAGTTCCGCGCCCGCGGGCGACATTTCGAGCAGCACGTTGCAGGCGTGGTCGAGGAAATAACGGTCGTGCGAGACGATCACCGCCGCGCCTTCCCACTGCGTCAGGTAGCCTTCCAGCCACTCCACCGCCTGGATGTCGAGGTGGTTGGTCGGCTCGTCGAGCAGCAGCAGGTCGGGATTGGCCAGCAGCAGGCGCGCCAGGTGGGCGCGGGTGCGCTGTCCGCCCGAGAGGTGGTCGAGCGACATGTGAAAATCGGAGGGATCGAAGCCCAGGCCGGTCAACACCTGGCGGATGCGGACCTGGTAGGTGTAGCCGCCGCGACGGTCGAACTCGTGCTGGAGCGTCCCATAGCGCACCAGGGCCTGCTCCCGTTTCGACGGGTCGGACATCTCCGCTTCGAGTTTTTCCACCTCTGCCTGCATACGGATCAGGTCCGCGAACGGTTCGAGGCACACGTCCCACAGCACGCCCCTCAACTCGAAATCCGCCTCCTGGGAAAGGTAGCCGACCCGCAGTCCGCGCGAACGCGTGACCTGGCCCGCAGACGGTTCCTCCTGGCCGACCAGGATGCGCAGCAGGGTGGTCTTGCCGATGCCGTTGGGGCCCACCAACGCGAGGCGGGCGCCCCTGGCCACCGAAAAGGAAACATTGGCGAACAGGTCTTCTGCGCCGAAGGACTTTGAAAGGGAACTGGCAGTGATGAGTGACATAAGAGGGCGGTGAGTAGTGGATAGAGTTCAGTGGTCAGTGACCCATAAAATAGCCCCCGAATTATACTGCCTGCGAGGTCGATCTGATGCAAAACGCAGCCGCCCGGGAGCCGAAAGATGGTCTTCTCCCGCAACCTCACTCATCCGTCACCGCCTTGACGATCCACTCGTAAATGATGGGAGCGGGATTGGGCGCGCCGGCGGGATTCTCCCCGCTGACGTTGGCCGTGACCACCACGACCAGGTCCAGTTCTGGAACAACGTACAGGCTTTGCCCGCCATATCCACGGCCTTCGAAACCAGACAGGCCGTCCGCCGGATGAACCCACCACAGAAAACCGTACTCCAGCCCGGGCGCAACCGCAATCTGTGAGCTTGTGGATTGCCGAACCCAGTCCCTGGAAACCACCTGCCTCCCATCCCAATAGCCCTCGTTCAGGTAGAGATACCCAAAGCGGGCCAGGTCGCGGGGACGCAGATTCATGCCCCAGCCGCCGAGATAATATCCCTGGTCGTCGACGCCCCAATTCCAATCCTTTGACGGAATGCCCAGCGGCGAAAACAGATTACGCTGGGCGTAATCGCGCAGGGACTCGCCCACGCTCTCCGTCAGGATCGCGGACAGGAGCTGGGTATGGGCGCTGCTGTAGTTGAAGCCCTGCCCGGGAGAGTCCTGGAATTGGAGGTTGATGGACGCCTCCACCAGGTTCCCGCTTTCCATCCAGCGCGCTTCGATCTCGCCATCCTCCAGCCAGACGAACCCCGCCGACATGGTCAGGAGGTCGCGCAGCGTGACCTGCTGCATGCGCGGGTCGGTGGTGGGATAAAAATACTCGGGGAAGTATTCGCTTACCTTGTGGTCGAGCGAATCAAGCTGGCCCTGGTCCAGGGCGATGCCGGTCAGGGCGGAGAGAATGCTCTTCGTGATCGAATAGATCTCCACGCGGCGTTCGGGCTTGTTGAAGGGGAAGAAATATTTCTCGTAGACCAGTTCCCCGTGGCGGACGATCAACAGACTGCTGGTGGCGTAATCCTGCTCGAAATACCAGACGGCCTTTTCCACCCTGGCGCGATCCAGGCAATGCTCCTCCAAAGTGGAGGTGGTCCATCCGTCGGTCGGCCAGGCTTCCCGCTCTTCAGGGATGGAGGGGTATCGACTGGCGCAGTCGCTACGCGCGGCGAGCGGCGGGCTGGCCGTCGCCGTCGGGATGACCGTAACCGTCGGTGTGGATGTTGGCGGGACAGGCGCTGCGCCTCCGCACGAGGAAAGCACAAAGGTTGCTGCGGCCACTGCGATTAGGAAATGCTTCATTCTGCGACTCCATTCCTGGCGGGGAGATTCATCAGGCTCTGCCCATCAGTTTACTCCCCGGGGCATGAAAACCTACCCTCCTGAAGAATGGATTTCGCGCCGCGGAGAAATATACCGCACTCGGGTGAAAATTGCGCTTTTTTAGAGGGTGAAATGCGCAATTTTCACCCGTGGGTATTATAAAAAGGCGGGCCGTCCAGGCCCGCCCAATCATTTATCTCTTCACCGTGCGATACTTGACCGATGCGGAGTCAAATCCTTGTCGAATTTTTGGGTCATCATCGTTTCGTAATTGCTCCAATTCCCGATGTACATCTTTGCAACCGAGTTGCCAGACTTTGTCGCACTTTTAAATTTAGATTGCTTGACAAGGCAGAAAAAATCGTATATTGTTTATGTAAATAATCGTAATTTGGAGGCAGCATGAAAAAGTTCTTAACCAAATTTGCTCAATGGGTCGGCGTTATTTTGCTCATCCTCCTTCTGGCGTTGGGCGGTTTTCTGTGGTTTGGCAACTATCACCCTGCGCGCGTGGAGGCAATGCAGGTGGATTGTCCCGCGCCGTCTCCAAAATTGGAAGCAGGGCAAACGCTCAAAATTCTGACGTGGAACGTGCAAACCATGTCGGGTAAAAATTACGTCTTTTGGAGTGACCTGCCCAACAACGACGGTCCCGACGAGAAGCCCTCGCCCGAAGACGTGAGCGCCACGTTTGAAGAACTGGTGCGTGTGGTGCGAGAGGAAGCCCCCGATATTTTGCTGATTCAGGAAATTGACAACGGCGCGGAACGCACCTACTACGAAGACCAACTTGCCCGCCTGAGCGCCATGCTGCCCGAATATTCCTGCGTCACATCCGCCTTCGACTGGAAATCCGCCTATGTGCCGCACCCGCGCATTCATGGCAGCGTCGGCTGGAAAGTTGCCATCCTTTCCAAATATCAAATCAGCGCGGCGGAGCGGATTCAACTTTCCACCGTCGACAAAAGTTTTCTCGAAAATCAATTCAAAATTCAGCCCGCCATTCTCAAGGCGATGATGCCCATGACGGACGGCGGCGAATTTGCGGCGCTGACCCTGCATTTGGATTTGTACGTTCCCGGCACCAATGCCAAAGACTTGCAGCTGGCGGAAATTGACCAGACCCTGAAAGAGCTGGACGCGGCGAACATCCCCTGGGTTTTGGGCGGCGATTTCAACCTGTTGCCGTTTGACGATGCGGCTTATGCCCGCCTGCAAACCGCCCAGCAAAGATATTACAATCCGAAGAGCGAACTCAAATTTCTCACCGACCATTATGCGGTTGTTCCCACGCTGGAAGAAACCAACGGCGTGGATTTTGCCAACTGGCTGACGCGCTGGCCCAACGACCCATCCATCCCCGCGCCCGACCGCACGCTGGATTACTTCTTCTTCTCGCATCTGCTTTCTGTCGGCGAACATTCCGTCCGCATGGCGGATACGCTGCATATCTCCGACCACCTGCCGGTGATTACGAAGGTGCAATTGCCGTAACGAAGCTAACAGGATGGGCAGGATAAAAAACTGAAATCCTGTCCATTACAAGCAGTGCCCCCGTCATTTTCTAAAACCGTAAAATAACGCAGTATAGAGAATGGAGAAAAAATAATGGAACAAACCGAACTGTTCCCCGCGCCAAAAACGCATTCAAAAATCGGAATCGCCGCTTTTGTGCTTGGCGTGATACCGCTGTGTATCCTTGCGGCATATGTTGTGTATTTCAGCATTGACGTTACCAACCGTCTGATATTGACCGAGAAGGTAGCTGCTACGCCCACCATCTATTTTTTCGCCGCGCCCCTATGCTTCTTGGCAGGCATAGCGGCTCTGATTACGGGCGTGTGGGCGCTCTTTCAGAAAGGGCGGCGAAAAGCGCTGCCTATTCTCGGTTTGGTTTTGACGTTGGTGAGTTTTGTTCTCTGGGTGATTGCGTTTATCACGATTTTCTTTTACACGGGCGGGTGAGCAAAAAAATCAAGGCTCGAAAAATCGTCAGGCAACACCTCGATGTGTTGCTATGAATAAAATTGACTGCCATCTTGCAGATGACAGTCAATTTGTTTTATCTCTTCAATGTCCTGTATTTGACCCGGTGAGGGGTCAAATCCTTGCCGAATTTTTCTGTCATCATGGTCTCGTAATCGGACCAGTTGCCGATGTACATCTTCGCGACCGAGTCGCCTTCGAAGACGATCAGGTGTGTGCAGATGCGGTCGAGGAACCAGCGGTCGTGGGAGACGACCAGGGCCACGCCTGCAAATTCGCTGATGGCTTCTTCAAGGGCGCGCAGGGTGTTGACGTCGAGATCGTTGGTGAGTATGTCGAGCAGGACAATGTTGGCGCCTTCGGTGACGGATTTGGCAAGATGCACGCGGCGGAGTCCCCGCTTGAGAGGTAAAATTTCTAATACAGAACTAAAAAGTTCTTAAAAAGGCCCTCTGCAAATATTTTGTCGCCTGAAATATTGGCACGCTTTACACCTTTTTCGTAGGAAAAACGCCCTGAGACAAAGATATTGAAATCGAGCGCGTCCATTTCCATTTCAGCTACGGGTTCGCCTTTGCCGATTTTCCATGTGCCGCCTGCAATGCCTGTCAAAGATAATATGATGGCTTGACCATTGAGTTTTTTGTTCAACTTCCTGGCTGTATCCAGCACAACTAATTCAACGATGCGCCCGTCATGGTCACGGGTCTGCTCAAAGGGACGGTTCGTGGCGCGGCAGATATCGAGTCGGTGCATCCACGTATCGCGGCTATGGATGACCCACATGAGATGACGAATGGGCATGAATCCGCCAACGGGGTGCGGAGCGGCAATCCATTTGATGGCTTTGAACCCATATGCCCAGTTGTGTGCGGCGATTTCACCAACTTGTTTCAGTTCATCGATCAATTCCGCGGGAGTTTTATTTGCGCGCTCGCCAACTTGCAGCGCATTGATCGCATCCTCTGGGAGTTGACCTGGTTGCGGCTTGCTGGTGTATTGGCGGATCATTTCCCTGTAGCTTGTGCCGCTGGCATATCCGCCCGCTTGATGCGCCACCATATCGTGGACATTCCAAGCGGTGCAGGCGGTGGGCTTGGACCAATCGTCAGCGTGGAGAGACTCTATCAGAGTCAAGAATCGACTCAGGGCGGTGGTCATGAGGCGATGGGCTTCATCTGCATGGGTGTAGGGAATGGAATCAGCTTGAACGGTTTTGGATAACGATAAGGCGGTCATTTGCTTTCTCCTTTGATGGGCATGGCTTGTTCGAGGATGGATAAGACGATGGGAATTAACGAACCGAAGCGACCCTGCCCGACGGGAAGATGCGGCTCGTTGGATAATTGCATGGCAGTGAGACCGTGGGCGATGGCAATGACCGTATCGACGATCTGTTGACCTGTGAGTTTGGTGTTCAATTGTTTTTTGAATTGCGCGGCGCGTTGGTACGATTGGTCGAGGATGCCGAAACTTACTGCGAGACTTTCTTTGGATGGCACAAAGCCAGGCACGGGACGTTCGAAGCACAGTTGATACAGGTCGGGGTTTTCCAGCGCGAAAGACATGTAGCCTTCGATGTTGATGCGCAGTTCATCGCGCAGACCCGTGGAGGATTTCATCAATTTCTTGATGTGCGCGTCGAACATCGTGAAGCCGAGGCGGAAGAGGGTGTCGTAAATTTCAGCTTTGCTGCTGAAGTAGTTGTAGAGGGATGGAGCGCGCATGTCCATGCGGCGGGCGAGCTCTTGCATGGAGAGGGCTGCCACGCCTTCTTCGCGCATGATGGCGCGGGCGGCATTAAGGATGGACTGGGTCGCGGCTTCGCGGTTGCGTTGTACGCGGGGGGAGGTGGGTTTGGGATTTTTCATTTTTTTCTAATGATATTAGTTTTTACTAATTATATTAGTAATACGAAGGTTGTCAAGGTATAAAAAGTGACAGTCACCTCGCAGGTGACTGTCACTTGGCATTGCAATGCGCAAGATAAATCTTGCAGTACTACCGTTTCATCGTTCGGTACTTGACCCGATGCGGGGTGAGGTCTTTCCCGAACTTTTCGGTCATCATGGTTTCGTAATCAGACCAGTTGCCGATGTACATCTTCGCGACCGAGTCGCCTTCGAAGACGATCAGGTGCGTGCAGATGCGGTCGAGGAACCAGCGGTCGTGGGAGACGACCAGGGCCACGCCTGCAAATTCGCTGATGGCCTCTTCGAGGGCGCGCAGGGTGTTGACGTCCAGGTCGTTGGTGGGTTCGTCGAGCAGGATGACGTTGGCGCCTTCGGTCAGGGTCTTGGCGAGGTGGACGCGGTTGCGCTCCCCGCCCGAGAGGATGCCGACCTTCTTCTGCTGGTCGGCGCCCGCGAAGTTGAACGAGGAACAGTATCCGCGCGAGTTGATCTTGCGCTTGCCGAGTTCCAGGAAGTCTGCGCCGCCGGAGATTTCTTCGTAGACGGTCTTCTCGGGGTCGAGGGTGCGGGTCTGGTCGACGTAGGAAAATTTGACGGTCTCGCCGATTTTGATGGAGCCGCTGTCGGGCGCTTCCTTGCCGATGATCATCTTGAGCAGGGTGGTCTTGCCCGCGCCGTTGGGGCCGACGATCCCGACGATGGAGCCTGGGGGCACGGAGGCGGAGAACTCGTCCAGGATCAGGCGCTCGCCGTAGGACTTGGTCACCTTGTCGAACTCGAACACGATGTCGCCGAGGCGCGGCCCGGGCGGGATGTAGATATCCAGTTCTTCGCGGCGCGCTTCGGCTTCCTGGTTGAGCAGCTTTTCGTAGGCGCTGACGCGGGCCTGGCCCTTGGACTGGCGCGCCTTGGGCGACATGCGAATCCATTCCAGTTCGCGTTCGAGCGTTTTCTGTCGTTTGGATTCGGATTTTTCTTCGAGGCGGATGCGCTCCTGTTTTTGCTCCAGCCAGGAGGAGTAGTTGCCTTTGTAGGGGATGCCGTAGCCGCGGTCGAGTTCGAGGATCCAGCCTGCGACGTTGTCGAGGAAGTAGCGGTCGTGGGTGACGGCGATGACGGTGCCTTTGTAGTCGCGCAGGTGATGTTCGAGCCACGCCACGGATTCGGCGTCGAGGTGGTTGGTGGGTTCGTCGAGCAGGAGAATGTCGGGTTCGGTGAGCAGGAGTCGGGTAAGCGCGACGCGGCGCTTTTCTCCACCAGAGCAGACGTTGATGGGCGTATCCGACGGCGGGCAGCGCAGGGCGTCCATGGCGAGTTCGAGGCGGCTTTCGAGGTTCCAGGCGTCGTGCTTGTCGAGCTGTTCCTGCAGTTTGGCTTGCTCGGCGACGAGGGCGTCGAAGTCGGCGTCGGGTTCGGCGAACTTGGCGTTGACCTCATCGAAGCGCGCCAGCATTTCGACGATGGGCTGCACCGCCTCTTTCACGACCTCGATGACGGTTTTGGTTTCATCGAGCTTGGGCTCCTGCTCGAGCAGTCCGTAGGTGTAGCCTTTGGCCTGTGAGATCTCGCCGATGTAGTCCTTGTCGACGCCGGCCATGATGCGCAGCAGCGTGGACTTGCCCGCGCCGTTCAGGCCGAGCACGCCGATCTTGGCGCCGTAATAGAAGCCGAGCGAGATGTCGCGCAGGATCTGCTTGTTGGGCGGGACGATGCGTCCCACTTTGTTCATGGAATAGATTACTAAAGATTCATTTGCCATTGTATTTTGGGTTCTTTCCGTTGATTTGGGTGGTTACTGTTTGTTGTGAGCGCTTCGCGCGATGCGTCCCACTTTGTTCATGGAGTAGATGACTTGTGTGGTTTCGTTTGCCATTGAGGTTCCAGAGAGTAGAGATTAGAGAGTAGAGATTCGCTAATTCGATATTAGTCGCGGCGTATTGTATCAGAGTGTAATTCGCGATGAGCTGAAATTAGAAAATGGTTTTTTTCACAGCAGCGCCTCCAAATACGGACGCATGATCTTCTCCACGCGGTTGACTTTTGCATACTCCAGTAGTTTATGCACATCCATCTTCGGCTGTCGAAGATAGTCTTTGACGGCTTCGATTGCCACATCCATGCCCACTTTTTGACGAAATTTAAAACAATCTGCAATGGTTTTCTCGCGGTCGTAGATTCTGACTTTGACCCCGTCCAGATCGTGCTCAACAATCCCTGCCTGATAGGATTCCTGTGAAAAATGGAAAACACGGATCGGCGGATAAGGGATCTTCGGCGTTTTGACATCACGCGGAAGGGCAAAGTAAACATAGTGGGGAATTTGCGTGGTCAGTTCGTGGAAGTACAGCGCAGAGATCAGACAAAATACCGCCTTTGGCGCTCGCAGACTAAGATTCACAAGGTCGGGATTCCCCACCATGTCAACCTCGCTCAGGCGGTAGATGCCCTGCGCTTCACGGATGAGTTCTCCCGCTTCCACCATTTCGTAGAGCACATGTTTTGGCACGCCGAGTTCGATGGCAGTGGATGCACGCAGGATGCCATTGTGATCGGTGAAGATTTTTTTGTAGTCTGTCATGCAGATATTATACGACAAAAATACCACACTTTTTAAAAAGTGTGGTATTTTTGAAGGTGAATGTTTGCCCGCGCCGTTGAGACCGAGCGCTCCGACCGTTAGGCGCCGTAGTAGAAGCCGAGCGACGCTTGCGGATCGCGCAGGATCTGTTTGTTGGGAGCGCCTTGCGCGATGCGTCCCACTTTGTTCATGGAGTAGATGACTTGGGTGGTTTCGTTTTCCATAGTGGAGTGATTTTACCCGATGATTGTTTTTAGGATGAAAAGCCCCCGCTTCAGACTACGGGGGACGTTGGTTCTGTTTCTGTGAG
>JBMOMS010000006.1:0-4311 GCA_049324895.1 Chloroflexota bacterium | reverse complement strand
CGGCCTGTTTGTTTAAATTCCGAGTTGGGTTGTTTTGCCCAAGTCCATTTGTATTGAATGGCACTTGATTTTGCAGATTTCCGCGCTGTATAGTGAAGGTGACAAGCTGGCAAATCCATGACAAGGAGTCAACATGCCTGCGATAGGGATTCTCTTCGACATTGACGAACTGGACAGCGGCTTGTATGGTCACGCCGCCTACAGGATTTTCTTCGCCGCCATTGACACGCGCCTGCTTGCAGGGTGCGTGCTCAGCGACGGCGACACCAACGCCACGTTGATGGGACGCGCCAATCAGTATTGCATCGCGGTCAACGCGCCGGATCACGCCGCCATTTCAGCCGTGAAGGATGCCCTGAGCAAGTCCACCGAAAAAGGACTGCTTCCCGTCTCGTCGCGCTTCATGGACGATGCGCTCGTGATGCATGAACCGCTGGTTCAGGCAACTTTCATCGGCTCTCATGGAGAACTGGTCAATTGCACGACGGGCTGGGTAATGTCGGCCTGGAAAGCGGCGCAAGAAACGCACGCCTGATGCACTGGTGAAGGGAAAGGAGGACGCCATGCAATGTCCATATTGCCAGCGGGAGATGAAGAAACTGGGCTATTTCGAATACTGCAATGGGAAATTCCTGAAGTGGCACGCCTGGTTACAGTATTCGTCGTTCGATCACTCTTTCCAGACCAAGAGCGATAACCCGGGACGCTGGTTCATCCAGCAGGGATACCGCGCGCAACGGAGCAATTCGGGTATGTACGATATCTATCCCCGCAGATAGCATAACTTTAAAAGATCACCTTGTCTTTTCCGCCAGCACGAACGTCCACAAAAACGGATTGGCGACTCTCAACACTTTGAAGTATTTTCCCACCTGTCTTTGAAACCCGCCGCGCGACCAGTGGTTGATGTGACCCGGCGTATTGCCCCATTGACGGAGATATTTCAGCCTCGCCATATTTCCCAGCCGCCACCACGGCTCGTGCGGCACACTCAGTAGAACATAACGGCGCGCCACGCGCGCGTATTCCTGCAACGCCCGTTCGGGATAGCCGACATGCTCCAGCGTTTCCAGCGACAGGATCAGGTCGAACGAATCGGACTCGAACGGCAGGGATTGCACGTTGGAGACGAGGAAATCCGCCGCGGACGCGTCCCGCCGGGCGAGGCGGACGCGCTCGAGGTCCAAATCGAAGCCTACGGCTCTGTCCATTGACCTTTGACCGGCGAGGAGAGCCAGGGGGATCCCCTCCCCGCAACCGGCATCTAGAACCGAGTCGAAAGCGAGGCCGCGGGTCAGGGATAGAATCGTCTGGAAGAATTTCCGATTGGCAAAGCGCGCGATTGCGCTTTTATCCTGGTATTTGACCTGCACCGGGCTTTCGTTTGGGCTGGACTGGCGTTCGGAAGACATGCGGGCGAGTATAGCGGGAAATGAACTTTCCAACAAGAACTCGCTCCGCGCGGTCTTCCATCGGCCATCCTTGCTGTATAATCAAAGCACCTTATCCGTATCCGCCAATGGAGGTGACCCATGCCGTTCCAACTCGTCTACTACTCCCAGCAGGACCCGCAATGGAAGAACGACATCCTCGGCTTCGGCGACCCGGGCGACACGCTCGGCTACGTCGGTTGCGCGCTGACCAGCGTGGCCATGCTCCTCAGCGGGCACGGCTTCACCGAAACTCCCAAAAGCCTCAACCAGAAACTCAAGAACATCAACGGCTTCGCCGGCGCGGGCATCCGCTGGGGCTCCGTCAGCCAGTTGTACCCGCAGGTCACGGTGAAATCCATCATCGCCTGCGCCGATACCCCCGCGCCCCTGGCCCAGATCGACGCGGCCATCGCGGCCGGCCAGCCCGCCATCGTCATGGTGGACAGCACCCCCGCGCCCGGCCTGCTCACCCACTGGGTGGTGCTCTACGCGCGCAAAGGCGACGACTACCTCATGCTCGACCCCTGGCCCTACCAGACCGACGTGACCAAAGAGACCCTGCTCATGCCGCGCTACAGCCAGGGCAATCCTCTTCAACGCTCGATCATGCACGTCATCCTGTACGAAAGCGGGACTGCGGATGGTAGCGTTACATTGCCCTCCGGGGAGACGACAACGACCAGCGCGCCTGCCCCGGCAGAGACAACGCCGCAGACTCCGCCGGTGTCTGCTCCCGTTTCGACGGGGTTGCCTCAGGCCCGCGTCAAGGCTGACGTGACCTGGGGACTCAACATCCGCACCAGCGAGGATACCTCCAGCATGGCCAACGTGGTTGCCACCGTTCCGGCTGGAACACAACTGTCCATCGTCGAGCCCGGCGGCGCGGCCAAGATCGGCGCGGTCAACCAGTGGATTCGCGTGCGCGCCCCCAACGGCAAGGAGGGAGTCGCCGCGGCGTGGTACCTCGAGAAAGTCGAGGCGGCCGCGCCGGCTCCCGCACCGGCGACCAGCCCCGAGTCCACGCCCGCCCCGATTGAGACCGAGGAGTCCACGCCTGCACCGGCGCCTGCATCCACACCCGCGTCCACTCCTTCCACAATGCCGTCCTCAGCGCCGAACACCATTCCCAAACCTCCCAAACTGACCGTGGTCGTCTCGTCCAAGGCCGGCGCGGGCGGACTGAAAGTCTATCAATCGGCCTCCGCTTCGAGCGCGGTCGTCGCCACCGAAAAAGTGGGCGCGAAACTCACCGTAGTCGAGGCCGCCAGCGCCGCCACGCCCAAGATTGGCAAGGCAGGCCAGTGGCTCAACGTGAAGTCCACCACCGGCGCGCGCGGTTATGTGAAGGCCGATTACGTGCAGGCGAAGTAACTGGCCTCTTTTGGACGATTGACCATTACACTTGAGATACCATCGCGTCGAGCGGAGGCTTTCGGGTCCGTCTAAAGCCGCAGACGAGACGCAAAATTTCCGAGCGCACCGCGCTTCGTCTCCACTGCGTTCCGCTCGACGCGATGGTTTTGTGGGAGATTTCTCTCTTTCAGGAGAACTGAATTGACGTTGCGCGCCGCCGCCCGTTCCGCCCTGATCGTCTGGGTCGCATTGACCCTCCTCATCGCCATCCAGACACTATGGCAGGGCGCGGAGAATTCCTTCATCAAGACCGGGCCGCACTCCATCCTCAGCGTCACGATGACCTCGGTCATCTTTGCGTGGATGCTGGCCGGGGGATTGCTGGGGTTGATTCACTTCGGCAGAGTCAACGAGAAAAATATCTTCACGCTGGCGGGATTCTTCTTGGTCGCCCTGCTCTATCTGAACATCCTGCGCGAACGGACGGAATACGGGGATATCGAATATTACATTGATGCGGCCCTGCGGCTTTATCGCGGCAAGCCGCTCCCGCCCGAATATCTCTATCCGCCGTTCTGGGCCTGGTTCCTGAAATTCTTCGCCGCCTCCGGCGAAAAGGGCCTCCTGCTGGTGATGTGGACATTGAACGTGCTGGCGGTCTTTCTCTTTTACTTTCTCCTGCAACGCATCCTTCAAACGTACGGATTCACATCCCGTCTCGCAGCGTTGACCGCGACCGCGTTCATGCTGGTCAACATGCCGTTGTTGCGGACATTATTTTACGGGCAGGTCAACCTGCATGTGGTCAACCTCGTTTTTCTCAGCCTGTTGCTGTATCCGCAGGCGCGGCCGCTTTCGGCGCTGGCGCTTGGGCTGGCCGTCCATTTGAAGATCGCACCCGTCGTTCTGGCGCTTGCCTTTCTGTTGAATCGCGACTGGCGCTGGCTGATCTGGTTCGGATTGAGTCTGGCCGCGGTCGGCGCGCTCCCCTATTGGACCGATGGCCTGTCCCCGTATCTGGATTTCCTGAACAACAGCCTGCTCTTCACCGCCGAACGGATGACCAACTTCCGCGAGACTTCGATTGACACGCTGTTCACCGTGCTCGGTTCTCTCATGAATGTGGACTTCGCGGTCACGCGTTATGGCGTCTACGCGGTGAAAGTGATTCTGCTCGGCGCGGGCCTGCTGGTCATGCGCGCCAACGTCAAGTCTGGCACTTACTACGAAGCCAACGAAAAAGGCGCGCTGATTCACAATGCCGCGCCCGCGCTCCTGCTATTGATGACCCTGCTCTCGCCGCTGGTGTGGGAACATTACGGCGTCTTCCTGACCCTGTCCTTCCTGCTCCTCGTCAAACGGCTGGATTCCCCCACCGAATGGCTGACTTTCGGGTTCATCTACTTCATTGGATTTCTTCTGCCAGCCTTCGATTATTTCCCCTGGTCGTTTGCGCGGCTGGCCGCCGCGCTGATCCTGCTGTGGATGATGTGGAAAGCGGCGTCGAAACCGCGCCCATCGTCCG
>JBMOMS010000005.1:0-32606 GCA_049324895.1 Chloroflexota bacterium | reverse complement strand
CGGCGCAGGCCCAGCGCCAGCGACATCCTGCCGCCGAAGCAGAAGCCGACCGAGCCGACCTTGCCTGTGCAGTCGGGATGCGACTGGAGCGCGTCGTAGAGTTTTTCCAGGTCCGCGGGCGCGCCGGGCGCGTATTTCTGCACCAATTCCCTGGCTTTGTCGCCGTCACCCAGGGCGGCCAGCTCGCCGTGATACAGGTCGGGGGCGAAGGCCAGGTAGCCCTGCGCCGCGAAGCGTTCGGCCACCGATTTAGTCTGGGTATCCAATCCCCACCATTCCTGGATGACGATCACGGCCGGCCAGGGGCCTTCCCCTTCAGGTTTGACCAGGTAGCCGGGGACGGAACCGAGTTGTGTCATTGCGCTCATGTGTACCTCTGAAAGTTCGAGTGTCGGAAATATAATACCCACGGGTGAAAATTGCGCATTCCACTCTAAAAAAGCGCGATTTTCACCCGAGTGCGGTACAAAAGTCCCAGCGGGCATGACCCGCTGGGTTCGTATTGCCGGGTGTTCTAGCCGGCGGGCGTGGGCGTGGCTTCTTCCACAGGCTCTTCGTAGGGAACGTAGGGGTCCTCGGAGAAACTACCGCCGAAGCCGATGCTGCACAGCGCAACCTCGCCCTGGACCAGGCAGCTCGACAAGCCGCCGTAATTGAGCGTCGACAGCAGGTAGGTCAGGTCGTCGGTGGTTTCGGCCAGCAGGATGAGCGTGTTGCCCTTCTCGCCCGGCAGGAACAACACCAGCCCGTTGCCTGTGCGCCCGACCTTTCCGATGCCGGGCACTTCCACGAAGGAGGAGTAATCATCGGTGACCAGGTCGAAGTCCTTGATGAAGGGGTCCAGGTCATCGCTTTGAACGAAGGTGCCCAGGATGAGCATATCGCCCTCGTCGGGAGCCTCCTCCACCATTTTCAGGTCGACGCTGAGGTAGGAGAGATTGGCCTGCATCTGACCGAGCGCGGCCACCATTTCGGCGGTCATCTGCACCTCAGCGGTGGGCAGCACCTGCACGGTCTTCCCGCGGAAGAGGAAGGGGAAATCGACCAGGGCCGGCTGGCGCGCGCCGCCCAGCAGAAAGTCTGCGATGTTGCCGATCAGGGTGGAGTTGTCGGCCACCTGGTTGTAGGGTGTGCTCAGGAAGGTGGCGTCGCCGAAGACCAGTACGTTGCCGTCTGCGCTGAGGGCCGCCCCGCCTTCCAGCGTGTTGTGCGCATCCGTCAGGGACGAGAAGGTTTTCTCCCCGCCGGATAGCAGCAGCGTCCCCGTTTCGGTTTTGACCGAATGGGTTCCGTACAGCGCCACCCGTTTCAGGTCGCCGGTCAGGTCGGCCTGGCCGAACTGGTCGAAGTATACGTTGCGGAAGTTGCCTTCATTCTCGGCCAGGTTGTAGAGGTAGTCGTTGTTGATCGTGATCCCAAAGGGGGCCAGCAGCGGGTTGACGGCGTTGCTGTCCGAGGCCTGGGTCGGGTTGCCCGTGTTGTAATCGTAGAAGAGGGTGCCGCGGGTGGCGTCGGTGAAGACAGCCAGCCGTCCGCCGCGCGCGACGAAATCGGCCAGCAGGCGGATCTCCTCGCCGGTATAGGTCGAGTTTGGCGCAACGATCACATAGGCGCTGGCATAGCGCAGGCGCGCGGCCAGCATCTCATACTCCATGTCGAATTCGACCTGCCCGCCGCGGGCCGTCAGCGCCTCGGTCAGGGCCTGGACTTCACCCTGCTGGAACAGGTTGGCATGGGTCATATCGAAAACCACCACGCCCTCCATCTGCGAGTCCACATCCGCGGCCTGGGGGGTCTGGAGCGGGGCAAGAGGCAATTGCATGGCGTTGTAATCGGGAATCTGCACCTTCTCCGCGCGGGAGTAGGTGCCAGGGTAGAACCAGGCCGCGCGCGCGACGATTGGCAGCAGGAAGACGAGCAGAGCAATCCAAATCCATTTGCGATTCATGTCGGCCTCCTAGGGTTGGTCTGCCGAGGGCAGGGGCGGAACGAACAGCAGGTATAACCCAGGCTGGCGCGGATAGGGCAGGGCCAGGCCCTGGCTGTCAGTTTGGAAGAACAGGTCCGCCAGGCTGCCTTGCAGGCCGGCCAGTTCGTACAGATCGACGGTGTCGTAATGCCACAGGTGGGCCATTTCCGCCGCCCTGGTCACCGCGTCGCTTTCGGTGCCGATGGCGTCGATGATGCCCATATCCACGGCTTCGGCGCCCATCCACAACTGGCCGCGCAGCACGACCTCCGGCCCGACCTTGAGCGCATCGCCGCGCCCAAGTTCGACTGCCTCGTAGAAGACCCTTTTGATCATTTCGATCTCACGCAGGGAGGTGTCGCGCGGCGACCCCCACAGTTTATACGGCCCCGTGGAGATAAGGTCCTCGAAGATGAAGGGCGTGGGCGGCAGGTATCCGAGCACCCCCACGTTGCCCACCTGGGAGGTGGGTTTGGCATAGATGTAATCCGTGCCCACGGCCAGGTAGTACGCGCCGCTGGCAGCCATGCCGTCCACCGAGGCGATGACGGGCTTCTCCTCGCGCAGGCGTTCGAGTTCGAGGTAGACCGCTTCCGTGTCGACGACTGTGCCGCCCGGGCTGTTCAGCGCCAGCACCACCGCCTTGACTTCGGAATGCGTGCGCGCGTATTCGATCTGCGCGATCAGTTCGCTGGCCGTATAGGAATAGATGGCATCCTCCAGGCGTATGACTCCCACGACCGGCTTGGGGATGAGGGAGGCGGCGAACACGCCCAGCAACAGGGGGAGGGCGACCCACAACAATCCCCGTTGCACGTGTTCCCATTTCAATTCGGGAAATTTCATGGCAACTCCTTTTTCTGGATCAAATCCGTGATGAAGTCCCGTGCCGTTTTTATGCGGCTTGCTGCTGCGGGACGCGCGCATTGGCGCAATTGACTTTCCCAGCATATACGAGGTGGAATGGTTTGTCAATCGGCATTGTGTACCAGTGGTTTTCATTGTATACAATACCCGAGTGCGGTATAGTTGAAAAAAACTCACGGAGATTCGAATGCCCACCAACCAGCCTCCCGCCCGTTCCGCCCGCTCCGGCCTGACGCCCGTCAAGGCAGCCGCCAAATCCCCCGCCGGGGGAGCCTCCTATGTCAAGTTCTCGGACAAGCTGACCGACTCCCTGGAAGACATCAGCCGCATGATCCAGGAACACAAGGACATGATCGACGCCATCCAGGAGGTGGCGCTCGAATTGACCAATTCCATCGGCTCACTGCACACGCTCACGGTCAAGTACGCGGGCATCGCCAACTCGATCCTGGATGTGCTGCTGCCCATCGTCAAGGGTCTGCCGATCATCCCCAAGAACGTCACCGACCTGTTGGTCAAACTCGAAAGCCTGACCCAGCAGATCATCGACAACCAGGAGTCCACCTCGAAGACCATCGTCGACGTGCAAGGCGGCCTGCGCAGCGGGGATGTCTCGAAGATCAAGAATCACGCCGGCGAACTCCAGGCTGTCACGAGGACCATCACAGGCATCCTGCCGAAGTAGCGCGGCCGGCCCCCGTAAAATTGGCGGCCTTCCGCCGTTGACATGCCCCCGGCCTGCATGTATAATATCGTCCGCTCCTGCCCCGGCAGTTGGTTTGCTGGGGCGAGTGCTTGTATATCCCAGCTTCCCCGTTCGCAGGCGCAGGTTCACCCCAGATGAATCAAAGGGTAGCAAGAAACCCGCAGGCCCACGGTGAAGTGAATGACTGGAGAGTCAAAACATGAAATACGCGATTGTCGAAAGCGGCGGCAAGCAATACCGCGCCGTCGAAGGCACCACCATAGATGTGGACCGCCTGCCCATTGAAACGGGCGAAAAGCTTGAACTGCCCGTCCTGCTTGTGGCGGACGGCGATGACGTCCAGGTCGGCACCCCGACCGTCAGCGTTCCGGTGAAGGTCACGGTGCTGGCGCACGTCAAAGGCCCCAAGGTCCTGTCTTTCAAATACCGCCCGAAGAAGCGCATCCGCGTCCGCGGCGGGCATCGCCACCAGTACACCCGCCTGATGGTCGATTCCATCGGCGAGGGCAAGTAGACCGCTCCCATCCGACAAAAAGAGTGTAAGAGGTAGAAATGGCTCATAAAAAAGGCGGCGGTTCCAGCCGCAACGGACGTGACAGCAATTCCCAGCGCCTGGGCGTTAAACGCTACGCAGGCCAGTTTGTGCTCTCTGGCAACATCCTCGTTCGCCAGCGCGGCACGCGCATCAAACCCGGCGACAATGTGATGGTCGGCAAGGATGATACCCTGTTTGCCACCGCCGACGGTATCGTGATGTTCGACCTGGTGCGCGGACGCAAACGCGTCAACGTCATCCCCGACGCCCAGGCTGAATAAGGATCATTTCCATGAGAACCGCTATTCATCCCACCTATTACCCGGCCGCCAAGGTCACCTGCGCTTCCTGCGGCAAGACCTGGACCACGGGTTCGACCCGCAAGGAACTACGTGTGGACATCTGCTCGAACTGCCACCCGTTCTTCAGCGGCGAGGCTGCCCGCATCATCGACATCGAAGGCCAGGTCGACCGCTTCTACAAGAAGCTCCAGGCCCGTCAGACCCATGTTGATGCCCAGCAGGCGCGCGAAGCCGCCAAGTCTGCGCCCGAGCGCGCCATCGAGGAACTCGGCCTGTCCTCCCGCGCCACCGACGCCCTCAAGAAGGCCGGCATTGCCACGGTCAACCAACTGCTGGCCCGCCTGGGCGAAGGCGACGATGCCGTGCTGGCGATCTCCGGCTTCGGCCAGTCCTCGCTGACGGCCTCCAAGAAGAAACTGCGCGCCCTCGGTTACGAACTCCCCGAGACCCCCGCCGCGGCGTAAGGGTTCCACTTTTTGGTGAAACGACAGGCAGACGTGAAAACGTCTGCCTGTTTGTTATACCGCACAAGGTCTCGAAATTTGCCTTTTTGGGAAGGCGGAAAGCGTAATTTGTGACCGAGTGCGGTATATAATAGGGCTGTTATCATCTGTACACGAGAAAAGGACTCATGAAGCATACCCACGGTTCCATTGAAGTTGTCTGCGGTTCGATGTTCAGCGGCAAGACGGACGAATTGATCCGCCGCCTGGTGCGCGCCACCATTGCCCGTCAGAAGGTGCAGGTCTTCAAGCCCATTATCGACGTGCGCTACGCCGTCGAGAAGGTGACTTCCCATGCGGGCGCGCATTTCGACGCCATCCCGATCCAAAACGCGGAGGAGATCTACACCCGCATGGACGCCGACACCACCGTGATCGGCATCGACGAGGCCCAGTTCTTCGACCCCGAAGTCGTGGAAGTGGCCCGCACCCTGGCCGAAAAAGGCATCCGCGTGATCGTGGCCGGGCTGGACATGGATTTTCGCGGCGAGCCGTTCGGCCCGATGCCGCGCCTGATGGCGGTGGCCGAGCATGTGGATAAACTCCATGCCATCTGCATGGTTTGTGGGGATGACGCCTCCCGCACCCAGCGCCTGGTCAACGGACGGCCCGCCCGCTACGACGACCCCGTCGTGATTGTGGGCGCCTCGGAATTGTACGAGGCCCGCTGCCGCGTTCATCACGAGGTCCCGCGCAGCGAGGGCGAAGTCTCGCGCTAGTATCTCGACAAGTTAAATCAGTCGGAGGCGCAATGCAGCAAATTGCGCTGCCACTTCATCTGCCAACGGTACGAGTATACTTGGGCGCAAACAAGTCATGGACGGAGCGCGGACTTCCGTCCGCAATTCGAAAAGCAGACTCAAGTCTGCACTCCGAAGTACCCGTCCAACATTTCGCGGAGCGCGGACTTCAGTCCGCAATTTCAAAAGCAGACTTGAGTCTGCACTCCGATAACAGGCATCGACTTTATGACCAGAAACAAGGTATGCAATGAATGCGGCGGCAGGATGCGTTCGGGTTTCGTCGTCGGCCAGGAAAACGAGGCCAATGTGCCGCAGAACGCCATGTACTGGCTCGAAGGTCCCCTGCGAAAGGAATTCTACGGCCTGAAAACCGACCGAAAGAAGATCCACTACGTTGTGGCCTATCGCTGCGAGCAGTGCGGCTTCCTCAAATTCTACGCCGGGGCCGACCCGGCTGCCGAACCCAAAGAGTGACACATGCAAAACTATCAAGACCTACTTTCCGAAATCCTGATCGACTCGCGCCAGCTCCAGGCGCGCATTGCCGAACTGGGGCAACAGATCAGCGCCGACTACCAGGACGCCGACCTGCTGCTCATCTGCATCCTGCGCGGCGGTGTGCCCTTCCTGGTCGATCTCAGCCGCCACATCACCATCCCGCACATGATGGACTTCATGGCCGTCTCCTCCTACGGTGCAGGCAAGCGCGAATCGAGCGGACACGCCCGCGTCTCCCTCGACCTGCAAATGGACATCCGCGGCAAGGACGTGCTGCTGGTCGAGGACATCATCGACAGCGGCCACACCATTGCCTCGGTGCTCAACCTGCTTGGCACGCGCCAGCCCAGGAGCCTCAAGGTCTGCGCCCTGCTCGACAAGCCCTCGCGCCGCGAAGCCTACGTGCCCATCCACTATTGCGGCTTCGAAATTCCCAACAAGTTCGTCTTCGGTTACGGCCTCGACCTCGACGAGTACTACCGCAATCTGACCTTTGTCGGCGTCGTCGACCTCGAAAAGTACAAACCACCCGCGTAAAAGGTGGAAAGGGGAGTGGCGGGATGGGAGCAGACCAGGAACGCTCTGCCTACGCGGGACGCTGGGTGGCCCGCCTGCATGGACGCATCATCGCCCAGGGCGGCACGCCCGAGCTGGCCCGCCGCGCCGCCCTGTCCGCCCGTCACAAGGAAAGCCCCGAGATCCTCTACATGCCCTTCGATTTTTCCTTCCCCCCCTTGGTGAACCTAGTCCGCGCCGCGCTGCCCGACAGTGAACTCTACCTGGTCGGCGGCGCTGTGCGCGACATTCTGTTGGGACGCCCCTCGCCCGACCTGGATTTTGCCGTGCCCGCCGGCGCCATTCCGCTGGCGCGCAAGGTGGCCAACGCCCTCGACGCCGACTACGTAACCCTCGACGAGGAGCACGATACCGGCCGCGTCATCCACACCGCCGAAAACGGGAGGCGCACCCACCTCGACTTTGCCTCCTTCCGCGGCCAGACCCTGGAAGATGACCTGCGCCACCGCGACTTCACGATCAACGCCCTAGCCTGCGACCTGCGCGCCGACGCCATCCTCGACCCGCTCGAAGGCGCCGCCGACCTGCGCGCCAAACGCATCCGCGCCTGCCTGCCCACCGCGTTGAGCGACGATCCCGTCCGCGTGCTGCGCGGGGTGCGCCAGGCTGCCGCCTTCGGCTTCCAGATCGAGAAGGATACCCGCGAGTGGATGCGCCAGGCCGCGCCCCAATTGGGACGGGTCTCGCCCGAGCGCCAGCGCGATGAGTTGTTCAAGATGCTGGACGGTCCCAAGCCGGACGCCGCCCTCCGCGCCCTGGAGATGCTGGGCGTCTTCCCCTATTTCCTGCCCGAGCTGACCACCCTGAAGGGCGTTACTCAATCCCCGCCGCATGTCCACGACGTATGGACACACACCCTGGCCGTCTTACAGCACCTGGAGTCGATCCTGGCCGCCCTGGACGTGAATTACAATGCCGACTCCACCAATGACCTGTACACGGGCCTGCTCACCCTGCGCATTGGCCGTTACCGCGAGCAAATCGCGCAGCACTTCGCCTCCCCGCTGACGGTGGAGCGCTCGGTGCGCGCCTTGCTGTTCTTCACCGCCCTGTATCACGATGTCTGCAAGCCCCAAACCCGCAGCGTGGAGGAGGGCGGCCGCATCCGCTTCTTCGACCACGATGTGCAGGGCGCAGAGCTTGCCGCCGGGCGCGCCCAGGCCCTGCGCCTCAGCGCAGACGAGATACACAGACTGCGCATCGTCATCCTGAACCACATGCGCTTCCACTTCCACACCAGCCGCATGGACGGGGAAGGCCAGTCACCTTCGCGCCGCGCTGTATACCGCTTCTTCCGCGAGGGTGGCCCTTCGGGCGTGGAACTGGTCCTGCTCGGGCTGGCCGATTTGCGCGCCACCCAGGGTCCCAACCTGACGCAGAAAACCTGGAGCGCCGCGCTGGATGTGGCGCGCGTCCTGTTCGAAAATTACTTCGAGAAACCCCAGGAGACGATTGCCCCGCCGCGCCTGCTCGACGGCCATGACCTGATGCGCACCCTCGACCTCCAACCGGGTCCCGCCGTGGGCGAGGCGCTCGAAGCCATCCGCGAAGCCCAGGCCACGGGCAAAGTCTCCACCCGCGAGGAAGCGCTGGAATTTGGGAAACGCTGGCTGGAAGAGCAACGGAATTCGCCCTGAGCGGAGCCGCGTTCTTTTTTGCCCCGTTGGGATTTGCCATTCCGCCGCCTGCATCCCCAACACAGATGTAAAATGCGCCGCGCTGGGCGCATCAGGAAAAGAGTTGAGAGGTATCATGAACATCGTCTATTTCGATCTCGAAACCCAGAAGCTGTTCGAAGATGTGGGAGGCCGCACAGGCATTGCCAAACTGGGCCTGGCCTGCGGCGTCACCTGGTCGACCGCGCGCAACGACTTTGCCGTGTATTGGGAAAAGGACGCCGCCGCGCTGGTGGCCGAACTCAAGGCTGCCGACCGCGTGGTGGGCTTCAACATCCTCAACTTCGACTACGAAGTGCTCAAGCCCTACGCCCCCAACGAGAACTTTCGCGCCTTCCGCTCCGCCGATATGCTGGCCGACATCTTCAAAATCCTCGGTTTCCGTCTCAGCCTCGATTCTCTGGCCAAGGCCACCCTGGGCGCCACCAAGACCGCCGACGGCGTGCAGTCCGTCGAGTGGTATCGCAACGGCGAGTTGGACAAAGTAGCCGAGTACTGCAAGGCCGATGTGGACATCACCCGCCGCGTCTACGAGTTCGGGCGCGACAACGGGTTTGTCCATTACTACTCGAAACTCGGCAGCAAGCTGAAGCTGGCCGTCAACTGGAAGTGAGGAATAATGAATCTGGCTTACACCCGACTGGGGCAGGGAATGCCGCTGGTGCTCCTGCATGGCTATCCCCTCGACCATACCATCTGGGAGGAGGTCATCCCCTTCCTCTCCGCGACCTTCGACCTGATCCTGCCCGACCTGCGCGGATTTGGCGCCTCGGCCGCTTCCGCCAATCCCTGCACGATGGCCGACATGGCCTCGGACCTGGCCGAACTGCTCGACAGGCTGGGCATCCAGCAGGCCGCCGTGGCGGGCCACTCCATGGGCGGATACGTGGCGCTGGCCTTTGCCCGCGCATATCCCGCGCGCCTGCGCGGGTTGGGACTGGTGGCCTCGCAGGTGCTGGCCGACAAACCCGAGGGACGGGAGGCGCGCTATAAAACCGCCGCCCTTGTGGCCGAAACGGGGGTTGGCCTGGTGGCCGAGTCCATGCCTCCCAAACTGTCCGCGGATGCGCAGGTGCAGGCCCGTGTGCGCGGCCTGATCGAACGGCAAACCCCCGCGGGGGTGATTGGCGCGCTCCACGCCATGGCGGCGCGTCCCGACTCCAGCGACCTGCTGCCCGGCTGGAACATCCCGCTGGTGCTGGTTCACGGCGATGCGGACGGGCTGATTCCCATCGAACGCGCGCGCGAGGTGCAGGCGGCTGTCCCGCAGGCGAAGCTGTTCCCCCTGGCGGGAGTCGGTCACATGCCGATGCTGGAGGCCCCGCAGCAGGTGGCCGACGCATTGAAGACCCTGGCTTGACACAAATCGCCCGCCACAAGAATGGCGGGCGATCTTTATTTAACGGAGCCAGGCAAAAGGTCCAGGTTATTTGCCCATTAATCGGTGGGTGCTCGAGACGGGGTGCTCCTGTATACTGGCCGCGGCTTGCAGGCTGCCCGTCGCCGTGCGGCGCACAAGCTGACGGATGTGCGCAATCAGCACCGTGCTGGGCGTGGGCTTGACCAGGTAATCGTCCGCGCCGGTATCCAGGATGCTGGCAATCATGGTCGGCTCGTTGAGCGCAGACAGGACAATGATCGGCACGTTGCTGAAATTGCGCACCGCCCGGCACACGTCCCAGCCGTCCATGTCGGGCATCATCAAATCGAGGATGACCAGGTCGATTTTTCGTTCGTGCAGGATGTTGACCCCTTCGGCCCCGCTGTTGACGGCCAACACTTCATACCCGTGCGATTTGAGCAGCAGGGCGAGCAGTTCCGTTACGGCGGCATCGTCATCGATTACCAGCAATTTGATGGGCATGCTTGATTTTCCAGTCTCGCTCTATTATCCATGATTTGCGCGGAATGGTACTTTGCAAAGGGTTAACAGTTGCATGAAGGCTGGGAAATAGTTCGGGTATCGGCTGAGCCGTTTGACAAGGTCATACTTCAAAACCGTTTCCTTAAGGTTTCCTTGGAGTCCCGAAGTTCTACTTCGGGATAAAGCCAGTGGAACTTGCGCAGCCCAACATCCGCATGGTTATTGGGAAGACCCTCTTTGTGGTAGGAACCTGGTTTCAGCCTGACATGATAGGTCAAGGTTGGCGCAACCTGCTTTGAATCCGCCAATCTTTGCCAATCTGCGCGAATGTCATACGAATTGATCTGGCCGAAATGGACAGGCTGAATCTTTCACGCGAAAGTCCGCTGGGGCTGCCCCGCCTTTTGTGATTTTGTTTTCTGACAATCGTATGTAAAAGACATCACTTTTGTCCAATTTGTTTGTGGTAAACTTCACGCGATTTAATCGATTGCATCAACCCTGTAAGGAGGTTCATGTGGTTACCACAACCAAAAAAGTAGTGAAGAAGGTCGCAACCAAGAAGCCTGTCAAGAAGGCAGCCGCGGCCCCCAAGAAATGGGTGTACCTGTTCGAAGAAGTGCAAGCCGCTGAAAAGTACGCGGGTTCCTGGGAAGGCGTGCGCAGCCTGTTGGGCGGCAAAGGCTCCGGCCTGGCCGATATGACCCGCGCCGGTGTGCCTGTTCCGCCCGGCTTCACCGTCACCACCGAAGCGTGCAATGAGTTCCGCAAGGCTGGCAAGTTCCCCAAGGGCCAGTGGGACCAGCAGCTCGCTGCAATGAAGAAGGTCGAAAAGGCCACCGGCAAGAAGTTCGGCGATCCCAAGAATCCGCTTTTGGTTTCCTGCCGTTCGGGCGCCAAGTTCTCCATGCCTGGCATGATGAACACCATCCTCAACATCGGTCTGAACGATGCCGTGGCCGATGGCATGACCGAGTTGACCGGCAACCCGCGCTTCGTGTGGGATTCCTACCGCCGCCTGGTCGAGATGTTCGGCACCACCGTCTTCAACCTGGACGATGAGGTCTTCGAACACCCGATGGCCGAGTACAAGGCCTCCAAGGGCTACAAGCTCGACACCGAAATGACCGCCGATGACTGGATGGCGCTGGTCGCCACCTTCAAGGAAGTCTTCAAGAAGCACGTTGGCTTCGATTTCCCCCAGGACGTCTACAAGCAGTTGGAACTGGCCACCCAGGCCGTGTTCGAGTCCTGGATGGGCAAGCGCGCCATCGATTACCGCAAGGCAACCGGCATCTCCGACAGCCTCGGCACCGCCGTCAACATCGTGACCATGGTGTTCGGCAACATGGGCAATGACTCGGGCACGGGCGTGGCCTTCACGCGCAACCCGTCGACCGGCGACAAGAAGATGATGGGCGATTACCTGCTCAACGCCCAGGGTGAGGACGTGGTGGCCGGCATCCGCAATGCGGACCCCATCGAAAATCTCGCCAACCAGATGCCCAAGGTTTACAAGCAGTTCATGGGCATTACCGCCAGGCTCGAAAAGCACTACAAGGACATGCAGGATGTCGAGTTCACCATCGAGCGCGGCAAACTGTGGATGCTCCAGACCCGCAACGGCAAGCGCACCGCCAAGTCCACCGTCAAGATCGCCGTGGATATGGCCAACGAGAAGTTGATCTCCAAGGAAGAAGCCGTCCTGCGCGTCACCCCCGACGCGGTCGACTCGCTGCTGCACCCGCAGTTCGATGAATCTGCCATGAAGAGCGCCGAAAAGACCGGTGCCTTCTACGCCAAGGGCGTCAACGCCTCCCCGGGCGCGGCTGTCGGCCAGGCCTATTTCGACGCGGACACCGCCGAGAGAATGTCCAAGGAAGAAAAACAGGACACCATTATGGTGCGCCCGTTCACCAAACCCGATGACGTGCATGGCATGATCGCCTCCAAGGGTGTGCTCACCTCCGAGGGCGGCGCGACCTCCCACGCCGCCGTGGTGGCCCGCCAGTTCGGCATCCCCTGCGTGGTCGGCGCCTCCGCCATCAAGATCGACCTCGAAAAGCGTGAGATGGCCGTGGACGGCAAGATCGTCAAGGAAGGCGAGTGGATCTCCGTCGATGGCACGACCGGCAAGGTCTTCATCGGCAAGATTCCCACCAGCGCCCCGTCGCTCGAAGAACAGGTCGAACTGATGACCCTGCTCAATTGGGCCGACGAGATCTCCGCCCGCAAGAACGTTCGCAAGGCGCCCAAGGGCTGGCCGACCCGCGGCCTGCAAGTTTGGGCCAACGCCGACTATCCCAAGGATGCCCAGCGCGCCCGCGCGTACGGCGCCAGGGGCATCGGCCTGTGCCGCACCGAGCACATGTTCTTCGAGCCTGAGCGCCTGCCCATCGTGCAGCGCATGATCCTGGCCGAGACATCCGAGGACCGCACCGCCGCCCTGAACGAACTGCTGCCCTCCCAGCGCAAGGACTTCGACGGCCTGTTCGAGGCCATGGACGGCTATCCCGTCATCATCCGCCTGATCGACCCGCCGCTGCATGAGTTCATGCCCGATGAGGAGAAACTCCTCGAAGAGGTCATCACCATGCGCGTCAAGGGCGAGACCGAGGGCCTGAAGGCCAAGGAAGACCTGCTGGTCGCCATCAAGGGCATGCACGAATCCAACCCGATGATGGGCCTGCGCGGCGTGCGCTTGAGCATTGCCATGCCCGAGATCGTCGAGATGCAGGTGCGCGCCATCTTCGAAGCCGCCTGTGACTGCACCCTGCGCGGCATCGTCGTCAAGCCCGAAGTCATGATCCCGCTGACCGGCACCGTCAAGGAACTGGAGTGGATCCAGCCGCGCCTGACCCGCATCGCCGCCACCGTGCTGGCCGAGAAGGGCGTCAAGAAACTGGACTACAAGTTCGGCACCATGATCGAGATCCCGCGCGCGGCTGTGACTGCCGCCGAGATCGCCGGCCTGGCCGAGTTCTTCTCCTTCGGCACCAACGACCTGACCCAGATGACCTTCGGCTACTCGCGCGACGACGCCGAACGCAACTTCCTGGTCACCTACGTGGAACAGGGCATCCTGCCCAAGAATCCGTTCCAGACCCTCGACCGTGACGGCGTCGGCCGCCTGATGAAGATGGCCATCGCCGACGGCCGCAGCACCCGCCCGAACCTGGAAGTGGGCATCTGCGGCGAACACGGCGGCGACCCCGAGTCCATCGAGTGGTGCCACCTGATCGGCAACAACTACGTCTCCTGCTCGCCCTTCCGCGTGCCGGTCGCCCGCCTGGCTGCCGCCCACGTCGCCCTGAAGTACAGCGGCGCGAGCATCGCCGAAGACAAGTAAATCGGCTTCGATTGCCTGTGTTTGGTAACTCCCCGGCGGAATTCCGCCGGGGAGTTTATGCGAACGCATGCGGTAAATTTCGGATGGCCTCCGTCGGGCCCTGATTACCCAACCCTGCGCCCATAGCACTCCAGCAAAATTTCAGCCGCAGATTTGTACAATTTTGTTATTCACCCCGAGCTTTTGTGCGATGCGCGGCAAAAAAGACGTGGGGTAGGGCTGGTTTGCTTGAAGGTCAAGGGCCTTCGGTTTATAATGAATTTTCCAGGCCTGCCAGGTCGGCCTGGGGAAGGTTCCAAAAATGCAAGGTTCTTGACCGTATGTTAACGGGCATCATATAATCTTTTGTATGAGGCATTATGCCTGTCTATTGGTATGTCCTGCATAGTAAACCCAACAAGGAAGAATTGCTTTGGGAACAACTGAATATTCGTAAAGTGGAGACGTTCTATCCGCGCATCCGAGTCCAGCCTGTCAACCCTCGCGCCCGCAAGGTCAGGCCCTATTTTCCCGGTTATGTTTTTGTTCATGTTGATTTGGAGCGGGTGGGGATATCGGCGTTGAACTGGATGCCTGGCGCAACTGGATTTGTCTCCTTCGACCAACAGCCGGCTGTCGTTCCTGAAAGCCTGATCTATGCTGTCCAGAAAAAAGTGGATACGATTAACGCCGCCGGCGGCGAGGTCTTCGAGGGCCTCCAGTCGGGCGACCTGGTCGAGATTCGCAGCGGACCCTTCGCCGGCTACGAGGCCATCTTCGACGCGCGCCTGCCCGGGCGCGACCGCGTGCGGGTGCTGCTTCAGTTCCTGCAGGGACGCGCGGCCAAGACCACCAAATTGGAAATCCACCCGGGCATGCTCAAACGCCTCAAGCGTTAAGTTTCCAAATGTTGTTTCAATTTCTTGGGTGTTTTTGCTCGACCATGTCATTTTCGGAACGGGAGTTTGCTAGTAGAACCGGCAGACTCCCGACAATGTTTAGAAGTAGAATGTTTGGTCCAGATTGATGGGTCAGTCTGAATGTGACAGCGTCGGGTTGTTTTTACCTGTCATGGCAAAACGTGGTATATACAAGTCCACGATTGTTGGAAAAAACTCCGGCTTTAATGGTACGAGAGTTGCCAGAATGGTTTGCATCCGGTAGGGGAGTTCATGCCGATGAACCTTTCCCTCTCCGATATAGGATTATGTCGGAGGGGCGGATGCTTGAAAAAAATATCCCAATGGACGTTTGGGGGTTCGATTAAGGCGATGACACTTACGGTATACATAGACACGTTTCGATAAAAAAATCCATGACCATCGATTTACCCCCGACACCCTCCCAGGATGACGCCTGGGATATGGACATCCAACCCCAGCGCAATTTGTTCGACCTGCGTCTGGCGGAATTGTGGCGTTATCGGGACCTGGTTATCCTCTTTGTACGGCGGGATTTTGTTTCAGCCTACAAACAAACCATCCTCGGCCCGTTGTGGTACCTGATCCAGCCGCTGCTGACCACGCTCACGTTCACGTTCATCTTTGGAAATATTGCCGGCCTGCCGACAGACGGCCTGCCGCGCTTCCTGTTCTATATGTCGGGAACCGTGGTGTGGTCGTACTTTTCCAATTGCCTCGTCAAAACTTCGGACACTTTCATTCATAATGCGGGTTTGTTTGGCAAGGTGTATTTTCCACGCATGGCCGTGCCGGTCTCGATCCTGCTTTCCAACCTGACCTCCTTTTCCATTCAATTCCTCCTGTTCACCCTTTTTGCGCTTTATTTTGCCTTGCGCGATACGGCTGTCCACCCCAACTGGAGTTGGATTGCCCTGTCCCCCGTGTTGGTGCTCATGATGGCGGGGCTGGGATTGGGATTTGGCATTATTATTTCCTCCCTGACCACGAAATACCGTGATTTGCGCTTTATGGTGCAATTTGGCGTGCAATTGCTGATGTACGCCACGCCGGTGATCTATCCCGTCTCCGCCATTCCCGAACGTTTCCGGTGGGTCATCCTGGTCAACCCGATGACCCCCATTGTGGAGGCCTTCCGTTATGCCTTTTTGGGGGCGGGAACTGCGAACCTCGGCCTCTTATTGTATAGTTTCGGGTGTATGCTGGTGGTGGTCTCCCTGGGCAGCATTATTTTTAACCGTGTCGAGCAGACTTTTATGGATACGGTATGACCACGGTTGTCAGGCTTGAAAGCCTTTCCAAAACGTATCGCCTGGGTCAGATTGGCACCGGCACGTTTGCCAATGACATGAAGGTATGGTGGGCCAGGGTACGGGGCAGGCCGAACCCCTTGCTGCGCATTGATGAAATGAATCGCGGCAACCGGGAGGGGGAGGTCCTTTGGGCTTTGCAGGATGTCAGTTTTTCGGTCATGCAGGGTGAAGTGCTGGGGTTGATCGGCAGAAACGGCGCCGGAAAAAGCACGCTTCTCAAGATCCTTTCACGCATCACGGCTCCCACATCCGGGCGCATCCGGGTGAAGGGGCGCGTTTCGAGTTTGTTGGAAGTCGGCACCGGCTTCCATCCCGAGTTGACCGGACGGGAAAATATCTATCTTAACGGCGCCATTTTGGGGATGAATCGCAGTGAAATTGGCCGAAAGTTCGATGAGATCCTGGACTTTTCCGGGGTCGAAAAATTCATCGATACCCCGGTCAAGCGTTATTCGAGCGGAATGTACGTGCGCCTGGCTTTTTCTGTCGCAGCCCATCTCGACCCTGAAATCCTGGTTGTCGATGAGGTTCTGGCAGTGGGCGACGCAAGTTTTCAGAAGAAGTGTTTGGGTAAGATGAACGATGTCGCGCATGGCGGGCGAACCATTGTGTTCGTAAGCCACAACATGCAGGCGATCCGCTCCCTGTGCTCGCGCAGCATCCTGTTGGATGAAGGGCGGATGGTCTTTGACGGACCCACGGAGGAAACCCTGCGGGTCTATCATGAACGCCTGAGTGGACTGAAGGTGGGGATCGAGACGGCGGTTGGCGATCAACGCCACCGACGCGGTTCCGGGCACATTCGCATTGCCTCTGTTTCGGTGCAGGCTGTCGATGGAAGGGAAAGATATGAGTTCGAGATCGGCGACACCATCCGCTTCCAGCTATCCTACAAGGTATTGGAAAGCATGCCCAGGCTGACCGCCAGCATCGCGTTGCGCTCCGGGATCACGGGCGAATTGATTACCTCGGCCAGGCACATTATTTCCAGGGAACCGCTGCAAGCCGGCGCCACGGGAACGATTGTGGTCGATTTTCCAGATATCTTTATCCGCCCCGGGGATTATCCCCTGTATTTTTCCATGGATGATTTCGAACACAGATATGACGTGGTGGATGACTTGACGCGCCCCCTGGTGGTGCGCAGTGGAAGGAAGCAATTGCAGGACCCGAATTTCACCCCGAAGACGCCGCCTGGCTATTTTTCGATTCCGTCCACGCTGGTTTCAAGTTCCATTGAAGATCCGCGGGTCGATATTTAAGAGAGACCTGAATGAGACGGAATTCCGCACTGATGACATTGGCTTCCAGAATCAAAAAATATGTACGGGACGCAGGCAGGGAATGGTCGATGTTCCTGCGCAAAAAGATCGAACATGCACGGCGGCGCAGCCAGATGGCAGAACTGTACCGGCAGGCGCAGCCCATCGACAAATCCATTGCCCCGCTGCTCTTCTGGGTGCCGGGGGGAATGTCCGTCCTGTTGGAAGTGGAGGCAGTGATTGCCACCGCCCTGCAGTTGCGGGGGGTGCAAAGCCATGTGATTATTTGCGATGGGGCCTATCGCGCCTGTGTTTTACGCGAGGCGACCAGCGGGACCCCGGTTGACCAGTGGCAGGCTGCATGCCAGGCCTGCAAGGCGCGCACCAGGGATGTCCTCGAAAAGATGCGCGTTCCCTATTCGTTCATCGGCGACTACCTGCCGGATTCCTTGAAGGACGAATTATGGAATGCAACCGCCTCGATCTCCTGGGAAACGCTGGATGATTTGTCCTATGGTGGGGTGAGGTTGGGCAAGAGCACCCGTTCGGCGATCTTTCGTTACTTGCGGGGCGAAGAGCCGACAGGACACGAACAGGCGGTTCGGGAATACGCCTTTAGCGCCCTGATAAGCGCGGCGGCCTCCTCCCGAGCCATGGAAAAGATATCGCCCTCGCGGCTGTTCCTGTCTCATGGCGTATACGTGGATTGGGGGCCGGCCCTACAAACGGCGCTGGCGCGCGGCGTCCCTGTGGCGGGATGGAAACCCTCATACCTGTACGCGCATTTCTACTTTCGGCACATCGACGATGGTGTGCGGCTTGGCTTTCATCGCCTGACCCAGGCCGCCTGGGATGAGCGCAAGGCTGCCCCCCTCTCGCTGGTCGAAGAGGCGCGCCTGGATGAATTCATGCAGCATCGATATGAGGAAAACGCCAGCTTCGACCTGCAGAGCGTCAAGCCCAAAGCCTATCGTGGCGAGATCGAACAGGTGCGCCGAACCTATGTGCCACATGCCGACAAACCCGTGTGGGGCGTCATGTGTCACATCAATTGGGATAGCGTCAAGGATTATTCGCCGATGGCGTTTGATTCCTTTAATGATTGGATACTGACCACGGTGGGTGAAATTGTAAATATCCCCGAGGTGCATTGGCTGGTGAAGATTCACCCGGTCGAGGCCAACTATAAGGGCTTGATGGGGATGCAATATCTGATCGACTCGCATTTCCCTTCGCTCCCGCCGCATGTCAAAGTGATTCCAGCCGAAGAGAATCTCAATCCGCTTGAATTTTTCCAGTTGATAGACGGGGGGATCTCGGTATACGGCACCTCCGGTCTGGAACTGGCCTTGCAGGGCAAGCCGGTGATTTTGGCCGGTGACGCGCACTATGGCGGCAAGGGATTTACCTATGAGGGCCTGTCTCCAGACGCCTATCTCGACCTGCTTCACCGGGCGGCCTCCTTCTCCCGTTTGAGCGAGGAACAGGTTGCATTGGCCAGACGATACGCGTACAGTTACTTCATTCAACGTGAAGTGCCGCTTCCAGTGCTCGACCAGTCCCATACCAATTCGAAGCTGTGGAAATTCCAATATGAAAAACGGCGCCTGCTGTTGCCGGGCAACGACCCGTTCATGGATTTTGTGTGCCGCCACATCCTGAACGGGAAGGATTTTGTGATGGATGAAACCCTGGTCGCTTTGGCAAAGGGTGATGCTTGAGCATTGACGCTGCCGACAGCGGGGCATTCCGGTGAACCTGAAGCATTTGCTGCGATTATCGAGCCTGCGGAGTCGCCTTTCCGTCTGGGGAATTGGCCTGCAGATGATGCTGGACAAGATGCTGGGCAGGCGCGTGGTGATCCTCGACCTGGAGGAAATCACCCTGCTGCCTGTCCTGACGCCCATCATCGCGCAATTACAAAACAGCACCGACAGGATTTCGTACTACGCCGCATATAAGACGGTCTGCCCGCCTGTTGGCAGCCTGGTAGTCCCCGAGATACGCAGGTTTCATTACTCGTTGTCCGCGCGGTTTCCGTCAGCAGATATGTACCTTTCACCGCACGTATATGGAAATGCGTCCCCGCGCACCCTTAAAGTGCATATTCCGCACGGGCAGCCGGTTAAATTTGCCTGCCTGCCCAAAAAATACTTTGAAAGATATGACGTTCATTTCCTCACCGGGCCGCTGGAGCGTGAACAAACCGAATATACTCTTGCGTATTATGGGTTGAAAAAAAAGCCCGCCTTGTACGATATTGGCATGCCAAAAATGGACGCATTGATGAATGGCCGTTATGAACCTCGGGCCATCCTGGAGGAGTTGGGGCTGGACCCGGCGCGCAAAACAGTGATTTATGCGCCCTCCTGGGAAGAGGGTTTGTCGCTTCGGGCCTTTGGCCGGACGGTTTTTCAACAACTGGCCGACTTGGATGGCCTCAATGTGATTGTCCGCCTGCACCCAACCAGCCTGGTGCCGCGCAGCCACCCGGATTATGCCTTTTATACCGGGGGAATTGACTGGGCCGAGATCGTTCAGGAATATCTTCATTCCCCGAACATGCGCTTTGTGCCCGAAGGGTCGACCGACCGTTTGTTGGCTGCCAGCGATGTCATGATCACGGATGTCAGCGGCGTGGCCTGGGAATTCTTAAGCCTGGTGAAGCCGGTCATTTATCTGGATTGCCCGGATTTCTTTACCAAAACCCTGCCCACGTTATACCGCGATTTTGGCCCGAACGATGCCAATACCTCCAGGATTAATGAAGGACGCCGCGTTGGATATGTGGTCGATTCAGTGGATGAATTGCCCCGCGCTGTGAAATTTTTACTGCATGACCCATCGTACAAAATTCAGGAACGGAATGAATTCGCCAGCCGCGTGCAATATCACCCAGGCAGGGCCTCTGCAGAGGCCGCCAGGGTGATATTGGAGCTTTTGCGTCTGGAACCAAACCCGCCAACCCGGCCATGATTGCAGGATATGGGAATCGCTTTCTCGTTCGTCATCCCCTCCTTCAACCGCCCCCAGGCATTACGGCGTTTGCTGGATTCGATCTTCAACCTGGATTTCCCGCGCGATGAGTACGAGATCATCGTTGTCGATAATTATCCGCAGTTCCAGGCAGGGCGTTGGGTGGAAGCCTGGTACGCAAACCGTGATGACATCCTTTGTCATCACGAGCCGCGCCCCGGGGCGCATCATGCGCGCAATTCGGGCGCGGCGCTTGCGACCGGCAGGTATCTGGTCTTTCTGGACGATGATTGTGAAGTGACCCCCGGCCTCCTGCGCGCCTATGCGGAGGTGCCGGGGTTTTCAGAGATCAGGATGTTCGGCGGCAGGATAGAAATCCAATGGGACGAGATTCCGCCGGACGAGATCAGGACTTTTGAGCGTTTAATGGGTAAAATAGATTATGGAGAGCGGATTTTCGCGCTTCCGAAGGGTAAATATGTCAATGGCGGGAACATGGTGATCGACCGTGAGTTTTACCTGCAAATCGGCGGCATGGGGCCGGACCAGGTGGAAGGTTGGCTGGCCGGCAGCGGTGACGTCGGCCTGTGCCGCCAGGCGCAATCGCTGGGCGTCGACATCGTCTGGGTGCCGGGGGCGCTCGTTTATCACTGGCAAACGGCAAAGCGGAATGGGCAACTGCGCGACCTGATGCGGCGCGAGATGAATAACGGGATTTGTCAGGCCTATGAAGAGATGCACCACAAAAGGCCGGGCTTGCGGCGGCGGGGCCTGATCAAAAAACTGCTCGCCAGGATTGTCGTTGTCCTGCGGAAGGCGATGAATTCTTTGGTTCTTGCGCTATCGAACGAATCAAAAACGCAGCGTTACAAGAATTTATTGGACCTGGCCAGGGAATGGGGCTACGTTCATTATTATCATAAAGTTCTATGGAATGGAACGCCTCAGCAAGGCGTACGGGAACCAGGATGATCCGACCTTCATCCACGGGTTCCTTGCGCGTGTCGCATATCATTGTCAGGATTGTTTGTCATGATTGAAACCATCAGCCATCAAGACCAGGTTCTTTGCCTGATTATTCGCGGCAGCTATCTGCCGGAACAGACCACCTTCATCACCCGGCCCGAATACAAACAACAACTGGGTTTCGTGGTCTATCCGGCCGGCGGCGAGATACCCCGCCATGTCCATCGCCCCATCGAGCGGCGGCTGGTGGGCACTTCGGAGAGCTTGATCGTGAAAAAAGGCCGTTGCCAGGTCGATATTTATAATGAAGCGCGGGAATGGGTTGCCACCCGTGAGCTCAGTGAAGGCGACATTATGTTTATGGTTAGCGGCGGCCACGGCTACCGCATGTTGGAGGATACGGTCCTGTTGGAGATCAAGACAGGCCCATACACCGGTGTCGATGAGCGGGAGAGATTCTAGATGAAGTTGGCAATCTTGCTTGGACGCGAGGCGCGGCGTGGTTGATCTTGTCCCTGTCAACGAACCCTTCATCGGCGAACAGGAAGCCCAGTTTGTCCTGGAATGCCTGCGCACCGGTTGGATTTCTTCGGAGGGGCGTTTCATCCGAGAGTTCGAAGAGCGCTGGGCCGCCTATTGTGGCATGGCGCACGGGGTGGCAGTCAGCAATGGGACCGTCGCCCTGGAAATCGCCCTGACCTGCCTGGACTTGCAGCCCGGCGACGAGGTCATTCTCCCGACCTTTACGATCATCTCCTGCGCCCAGGCCGTCACCCGCAATGGCGGGCGGCCGGTGCTGGTGGATAGCGACCCGCACACCTGGTGCATGGATGTGAACCAGGTGGCAGCCAGAATCACACCCCGCACGCGGGCCATCATGCCGGTTCACATGTACGGGCATCCCGTCGACATGGACCCGCTGCTTGCCTTGGCGCAACAATACGACCTGACAGTCATCGAAGACGCCGCCGAGGCGCACGGGGCTGAATACAAGGGACGCAAGTGCGGCGGCATGGGGCATTTGAACTGCTTCAGCTTTTATGCCAACAAGATCGTCACCACCGGCGAGGGCGGCATGGTGCTTGCCCGTGATGCCCGCCAGGCCGAGCGCCTGCGCTCCCTGCGCAACCTGTGTTTTCAAAAGGAACGCCGCTTCTATCACACCGAACTGGGCGGCAACTACCGCCTGACCAACCTGCAGGCGGCGGTGGGCCTGGCCCAGGTGGAACGTATCGAAGAATCGGTGGCGAAAAAGCGCTGGATGGCGGGAGAGTATAACCAGCGGCTGGGCGGCCTGCCCATGCTGCATTTGCCCGTGGAACAACCCTGGGCGCGGAATGTGTACTGGATGTATGGCCTGGTCCTGGATGAAGCCGCGGGGATGGATGCCGCGGAATTTGCGCGCCGGCTGGCCGAAAAAGGGATCATGACCCGCCCCTTCTTCCTGGGTATGCACGAACAGCCCGCCTTCCACGCCATGGGTCTGTTCCAGGGAGAGCGTTATCCTGTTGCAGAACGGATTGCGCGCCAGGGTCTCTACCTGCCCTCGGGCATGACCCTCAGCCAGGCCCAGATCGAACGGGTCTGCCAGGCCATCCACGAGGTGCTGTCGTGAACGTGTTCGACCAGTACGCCCGCTGTTATGACCTGCTGTACCGCGACAAGGATTATGCCGCCGAGGCCGCCTATGTGGACGCATCCCTGCGGCGTTTTGCGACGGGGGCCGTTCGCATCCTGGAATTTGGGTCCGGGACCGGCATTCATGGCCGGTTGCTGGCCCAAAAGGGATACCACCTGGATGGCATCGAGCGCAGCCCTGAGATGATGGCCCGCGCCGCCGAAAGCGCCATCGACCCCGCCCCGGGCAGTTTTACCTGTCATCACGGTGACATCTGTCGGACCGTTGTGGGCGAAGGATTCGATGCCGTCATTGCCCTCTTCCACGTCATCAGCTACCAGACTTCCAATGCGAATTTGCTTGCCGCCTTTCGGAATGCCGCCCGCCATCTCAAAACAGGGGCGGTCTTCCTGTTCGACGTATGGTATACGCCCTCCGTATTGACCCAGCGTCCTGCCGTGCGGGTCAAGCGCATGGAGGATGACCAGCTGCGCCTGGTGCGCATTGCCGAGCCGATCATTCATTCCGACCAAAACGTGGTCGAAGTGCGCTATACCGTGTACGTTGAAGAAAAAAATAGCGGACGCCTCTCGACCTTTACCGAAGCGCATCCCATGCGCCATTTTTCGCTGCCCGAGCTGGACCTGCTGGCTGTGCAGAGCGGCTTTTCCCCCGTCCATAGCGAGGAATTTTTGAGCGGGAACCGCCCGGATGAAACCACCTGGGGAGTCTGGTCGATCTGGAGGAAGCTTTGACCAGGACTGAGATGAACAGGATTGCCCTGGTGTACCCATTCACGAACATGGATACTGTGCCCAGTTTGTGCAATACTGTGGAGATTCTGGCGGAGCATGGCTACCTGGTCGAGGTGTTTTTGAAAACCTCCCCTGAATTTATCCTGCCGTCGTTTCAACATCCCAACATCTTGATACACCCCACCTATCCGCCTCGTTGGGAACGACGGGGAATCCATCGCGTCATTCCCGCCAATTGGTCACGCCCCCTGGACATGTGGCAGCGTCATTCCAGGATCCCGTACCGCGCTGTTATCGGAGTGGACCCGGAGGGCCTGAGCCTGGCTGCCCACCTGGCGGGCTTGAGCCGCATCCCGCTGGTCTATTATTCCCTGGAATTGATGCTCAGCCGTGAAGTTGGGAACGGCGCGCAGCAAAAGCTCAAGAGGACCGAAATGCGCCTGAGCCGCAAGTCGGCTTTTGTGATCATACAGGATGAGGCCCGCGCCAGCCTGTTGGCCCGCGATAATGCCATCCCCATGGATCGGTTCGTCTATGTCCCGAATTCCCCCCTGGGGCAGGCGCGACGCCAGAAAAACGATTATTGGCACAGGAAATTTGGCCTGCCTCCCCAGGCGAGGGTGGTCTTACACGCCGGCAGCATTAGCGAGTGGACTGGCATCCATGATATCGTTGAGGCGTCGGCAGATTGGCCCGATCCTTTCGTGCTCGTCGTTCATACCCGTTCCAATCCAGGCGCCAGCGAGGCCATTCTCGCCTTGCAGCGGCGGGCCATGCCCGGCAGGGTGTTCTTCTCGTTGGAGCCGGTTTCCCGCCAGGATTATGGACAATTGATGGATGGCGCCGATATCGGTCTGGCTTTCTACAAATGGGTGCCCGGCAACGTGTATACCCAGCAGAACATATCCACGATTGGGCTATCTTCGGGGAAAGTGGCCTACGCGTTGCATTCGGGGCTGCCCGTCGTTGTCAGCCGCAGCGAGGGTCTGCCGAATTTGATCGAAACGACCCGCAGCGGGGTGGTGGTCGATCATTGCTCCGAAATTGGAAACGCCCTGGCTGTCATCGATCGCTCCTATGCCGCTTATAGCGCGGCTGCCATGGATCTTTACAATGCCCGTCTGGATTTCAGGGACGGCTTTAATCGCGTGTTGGATCGTCTCGACACCCTGTAGAGCAGCCATTCCAGGCAGATATAATGCCCACGGTCACCCACCTGCCCTGGCGGGTGGTGCCAGGGAATTGTGCATCCTCACCCTAAAAAACGCAATTTGTGGCCACGCTGGGTATAACGCTCAAATGCCCGGTATCCTCCCGCCCGCCTGGCGGCTTGAATACACTTCAGATGCGTTCCAGGCGCGGCCATGCCGTGCGCCACAATTTGCGTCTCCTCTGTGTGCATTTCTATATTAAAATAGCGCCTACCAACCAGATATGCCTGATACACGCATTATGAGATTACCGCCTGCCACCTCGGGTAAAACCGGCTGGCCTTGGACAGTGGAAGTCCCCTCCTTGCCGGAAACCATGCCCAATGGCAGGCCGTGGCCGCGCATCAGTGTTGTCACGCCTACGTACAACCAGGGGCAATTCATCGAAGAGACGATTCGTTCGATTCTATTGCAGGGCTATCCGAACCTCGAATACATCATCATGGACGGCGGCAGCACCGACAACACGGTCGAGATCATCAAAAAATACGAACCGTGGTTGACGTATTGGGCCAGTGAAAGGGACCGCGGTCAAAGCCATGCCATTAATAAGGGCTGGGCCATGTCCACCGGCGAGATCATTGCCTATTTCAACAGTGATGACATGTATTCCCCCGGGGCTTTCGAAAAGGCGGCGCTTACCCTGTCTGGGGACCCAAGCCTTTCAGCCGTGGTCGGCAGAATCAACTATGTCGACATTTCCTCCCGCCAATTGTCCACTTCCGTTCTTCCCTACGCTCCCGTCGACGGCCCCTGTGACCTGACCCTCTTCGATCCCGACCTGTGGTTCCTGCCCCAGCCGGGCGCCTTCTGGGCGCGCGCCGCCCTCGAAAAGGCCGGGCTGTACGTGCGGGAGAATTTGCATTACACCATGGACCGCGAATTGTTCTACCGCACGTGCAAGGTCGGCAGGATTGCTCCTTTTGACGAGGCCCTGGCCTCCTTCCGAAACCACGGACAGAACAAATCGATCGCGTTGGTGACGGAGATGTACCAGGAGGACGCCGTTGCCTTGAAGTACATGGACGATGGGGTTTTTCTGCATCGCCTGATCCGCTGGCGCAACGCCCGCTGGTGGAGGGCCCGGGGATATTATTTCCTGGCGCATCAAAATAATAACGGCAATGGCAAAAAGACAGTCGGGTATCTGCTGCTGGCTGCGTTTTACAGACCCGCCCACCTGTGGCGCAGGAAATTCTATAGGAAATTGCTCCTCTCGCTGTTGCCGGTCAAATTACTCCGCATGTTCCAAAAAAAGGTTGCCGTATGAAAACCATTGTGGTCATCCCTGCCCGCCTTGCTTCCACGCGGCTGCCTCGCAAGGTGCTGGCCGATATTTGCGGCAAGCCCCTGATCCAATGGGTCTGGGAGCGGGTCCAACAGGCCCGCCTGGCGGATGATATCGTGATTGCCACCGACTCGCAGGAAGTGGCCGGAGTGGTGGAGGCCTGGGGCGGAAAAGCCCTGATGACGGATCCAGCCTGCCAATCCGGGACTGAGCGCATCGCCTCCCTGCTTGCGCAGCTGGATGCGGATTTGATCCTCAACGTCCAGGGCGACGAACCCCTGGTCGACCCGGGCATGTTGGACGCCCTGGTTTCGAGTTGGATCGCCGCTCCCTGCGACCTGGTGACGCCGGTCTACCGCATCACCAACGGCGAGGACCTGTTCAATCCCAATATCGTCAAGGTGGTGCGGGCCGCCGATGGGCGCGCCCTGTATTTCTCGCGCAGCCCCGTTCCTTATGTGCGCGATGTTCCCCGCGAACAATGGCTGGAACGCCAGCCCTTCTGGGGTCACATTGGTGTGTATGGATACAGCCGGGCTGTGTTGGCGAAATACGCATCCCTGCCCGTCAGCCCCCTCCAGCAGGCCGAGAGCCTGGAGCAATTGCGCTTTCTGGAGGCCGGGTATGCCTTCCAAACCGTGGAGACCGGCTATCATTCCATAGCGGTGGATACACAGGCCGACCTGGAAAAGGTGCGGCGCGCGATATGCGGGTGAGTCGCAGCCTGTGAAATTCTCATGATGCATCCTGGGGGTGGGGGGCGGGTGACAGAGTGGATGATCAGATTGGGACTGTCAAAAGCGCGCAGCCTGGGTTGCGCTGTTTCAACGAAGAAAGGAGTGGCTGCAAATGAAAATACTAATTCTGGGCGGGTCCGGGATGCTTGGGCATCGGCTGTGGCTCGATTTGGGGAAGGAACACGAAACCTGGGTTACCGTCAGGGGCGATGGGGCTGAACTTCCCGTTCATGCCGGTTTCCCCAGGAAATACATTCGTCCTTATGTGGATGCGCGCACCTTCGATGAGGTGACCCGCGCCCTGGCTTCGATTCAGCCCGACCTGGTCATCAATTGCATCGGCTTGATCAAACAACAGGCCTATTTTGCAAAGGACCCCATTTATTCGATTTCATTGAACGCCCTCCTGCCGCATCGCATCTCCCTGGTCTGCCGCACAGCCGGGATCCGCATGATTCACGTGAGCACCGATTGCGTCTTTTCGGGAAGCAAGGGAGCTTACCTGGAAAGCGACCAGTCGGATGCGGAGGACTTGTATGGCCGCACCAAGTTCCTGGGCGAGGTCGCCTACCCGCACACGATTACCCTGCGGACCTCGATCATCGGGCGCGAGCTCAAGACAAAACTGGGCCTGATCGAGTGGTTTTTGGCTCAGCAGGGCCGGATCAATGGATACCGAAAAGCGATCTATACCGGCTTCACGACCCACGAAATCTCGCGCATCATTCTTAACCAGGTCATTCCCCATCCCGAACTGAGCGGGCTGTATCACGTTTCGAGCGAGCCGATCTCCAAATACGACCTGCTGCACATTGTGCGCGAGGAATTTGGGAAGAACATTGAAATAGCGCCGGATGACGAGTTTGATTGCGACCGCAGCCTGGATTCCACCCGATTCCGCCAGGCTACGGGCTATGAACCCCCGTCCTGGCAGGAGATGATTGCAGAGATGGCATCCGATTCCGCTTTCTACGACCAGTTTAGGGGATGAACATGTATACCCTGGAGAACAAACGCATTCTGGTGACCGGCGGCACGGGGTCGCTGGGCAAGGTATTGATTCGCCGCCTGCTGTCGGGGGAATTGGGGATGCCCAAAAAGATCATCGTCCTTTCCCGCGATGAGGCCAAGCAACATGCGATGCGGGTCGATTATTTGAAAAAGGCCAGGCAGGACGGCGCCGAATCCAGCCGCAAATATGCCGATTTAATCGACTACCGAATAGGCGATGTGCGCGATTTTCACAGCGTTGCTTCGGCCTTGAAGGACGTGGACGTGGTGTTCAATGCCGCTGCGCTCAAGCAGGTGCCGGCATGTGAATATTTTCCACACCAGGCGGTGCTGACCAATATTATCGGTCCCGAAAATATCGTGCGAGCCATTCAGGAACATGACCTGCCGGTCGAAATCGTGGTTGGCATCTCGACGGATAAGGCCTGTAAACCGGTCAACGTTATGGGGATGACCAAGGCCCTGCAGGAACGGGTCTTCATCCAGGCCAATATGCGCTGCCCCGGTACGCGCTTTGTCTGCGTCCGCTATGGAAATGTGCTGGCCTCCCGTGGCTCGGTGATCCCGTTGTTTCATGAGCAGATCAAACACGGCGGACCTGTGACCATTACCACCACGGACATGACGCGCTTCCTGTTGAGCCTGGATCAAGCCGTCGACACGGTGCTTGCCGCGGTCCGCGAAGGGCGGCGCGGGGAAACATATATTCCGCGTGTGCCATCGGCCAAAGTCACCGATATTGCGGCCCTGCTGATCGGGGAGCGGCCCATCGAGACCGTTGTGACGGGAATTCGGCCCGGTGAGAAGATCCACGAAATCCTGGTATCGGAGGAGGAACGGTACCGCACCATCGAACGCGGCCGATATTTTGTGATCCTGCCCAATCTCCCCGAAATATCGGATGGGGAGGGTTTTCAGCCGGCGCTGGCAGACGAATACAGTTCCGCCAATTATGTCATGCCTGCCCCGGAGTTGAAGGAATTGTTCCTTTCCCATCAGCTGCTGATCGACGACAGCCGAAAATTTTACGAGGATGAGTTTTTGAGATGACTTTCACCCGGCGCGGGTACATTCCAACCGGCCGCATTGGAAGGCCGAAATAGGACGGATGGTTTGTAAGCAACGCGTGCCGGCGAGGAAATCAGCGGGGGGAGAAGATATTCCTTGCGCAGTCGTCGGAGCAGGTCAATTGGCCTCGCCCCTTGCAAGCACGAACATTCGACGCCTGCGTTGAACGCGCGCATCGCACATTGCGCCATGATTTTTTTTGAATCTTCCCATTGAATAACATGTCGGGCACACAAAAGTACTTCTTCGGGCTGATATCGGGCTACGCTGTGACGTTTGTCACCACCCTGGTGGGGTTATGGCTTACCCCCTTTACCCTGCGATTCCTTACTCGCGAGGAGTATGCCATCTTCGCTTTGGCCAGCGACATGCTCATGTGGCTGAGCCTGTTGGATATCGGCATATCCTCCGGGTTGAACGTGCAGGCGGCCCAGTTGACAGGCAGGCCGAATGCGGAAAAATTGAATCGCCTGGCCAGCACGGCGTTTTTTACCCAGAACATCGTCTCGTTGGTGATTCTTCTCGTGGGGGCGGGGGGGGCCTTTGCGTTCCCCTTCTTCTTTGAGATCAAACCTGAGCTTGCCCAGCAGGCCATCTGGGTGTCTTTGTTGTTGGTGGTGGGCGTGGCCGTCAACATGTTTATGCAAATCTTTTCCTCCCTGTTGGTTGCCAATCAACAAATGTACCTGGACAATATCATTCGATTATTGCTCCTTGTAATACGCACGGGCCTGACCGTGCTCTTTTTGCTGCTGGGCTGGAAGGTTATTTCCCTGGCAATTGCACAATTGACGGGCGTTATTATTACGGCCTTTTTGGCCGGGATGCGCGTTCGGAAACTGCTGCCCAAGCTTCAAATTCACAGGAAGTGGTTCACCTGGGACCTTTTAAAGGATACGGGCAGCCTCGGCATCTGGTTCAGCCTGGGTGGGTTGGCCGGCATTGTCATTACCAGCCTGGACCGCATCGTGGCGGCCAAACTCATCTCTGTCGAGTTGGTGACCACGCTGACCCTTACGGGCCGGCTATATGTGCTGTTCGGCGGGCTGATACAACAATTGACCAACAATGCCAGGCCCATGCTGGGCAAGTTGTTTGGGTCCGGCAAGTTCGATGAAGCCTATCTCCGCTACCATCAGATCTTTGTAATCTCGACCGGGATATCCGTGATCGTTGCCTCTGGCTTGCTGGCCTTCAATGGCGTTTTCATCACGTGGTGGGTTGGGGCATCCAATTACGGCGGGCTTTGGCTGGATGTGGCCCTGGCCTTGAATGTGATTATTCACGCCTGGGTTCTGCCCAATCGCGCCATCCTGTCGGCGAACCTGACGGTGCGTCCCCAGACCTTGAGCCGCCTGCTCGAAGGATTTTTGAATGTTGCCATTTCGATTTTGCTGGCCAGGTGGATCGGGGTGGTGGGTATTGTGATTTCCACGGCAATTGCAGGCACCCTGACTTCAAATTGGTATCTGCCCTTTTTGACATCCAGAATGTTTGGACGCCCTTATTCGTCATTCATACGAAACGATGCGTTCAGGCTGGCCTCTTTTACCGTTTTCATGTTCCTCATAACCATATTGGCGCGCCTGCAATTTGGTGAAAACATAAATATGATTGAAAATATTTTGTTGTCGTCCGCGGTGGGAAGTGTCGGCGTGCTGATTTTCTGGTTCGTAGTGTTGGAGGCAGACATGAGAGGTGAGTTGGCGGCGCAACTGCAAAAAGCCGGACAATTTATCCGCCAATTGCGCTGGACGCCCAGATGAGCGAAACAAACGAAACCCATCCTGTATTGAATACACCTGTTGACCCGCTTATCGGGAAGGCGCGCGCCGCCATGGAAATAGAGGCCGATTCCATCCGGGCGGCCTCGATGCGTTTGGATGGCAAATTTTTGCAGGCGGTCGAGGCGCTTTCCAATCATTCCGGGAAGATCATCATCAGCGGCATGGGCAAGTCGGGGTACGTGGCCCAAAAACTCGCCGCCACCTTTTCCAGCACGGGTTCCCCATCCGTTTTTTTGCACCCGGCTGAGGCGGTGCATGGCGACCTGGGAGTCTACACCCCGGGCGACCCCACCATCCTGATTTCGAAAAGCGGCAGCACAGCCGAACTGGTGCGCTTGATCCCCATCCTGCGCGAGTTTCATTCCCCCCTGATCGGCATCCTGGGAAATCTGAACTCGACCCTTTCCCGCGAGGTGGATGTTGTCCTGGATGCCAGCGTGGAGTGCGAGGCCGACCCGCTCAATCTGGCTCCGACGGCCAGCGTGGCGGTTGCATTATCCCTCGGAGATGCGCTGGCGGCAGCGCTCATGACCAGGCGGAATTTCCAGGCGCAGGACTTTGCCCGTTTTCATCCTGGCGGACAATTGGGACGGAACCTGCTGCTCCAGGTCTCTGACGTCATGCATGGCCTGGACCATATCGCGACGGTTCGCCCGGACACGCCGTTGAAGGATGTCGTCATCGAAATGACGCGCTACCCGCTGGGGGCGGCCTGCGTGCTGGATGACAGCCAACACCTGGACGGGATCATCACCGACGGCGATGTGCGGCGGGCCTTCCAGAAATATGACGATATACGCAGTTTGCGTGCGGAACAGGTGATGATTTCGAAGCCGGTCACGATTTTGCCGTCGGTTCCTCTGGCCCTGGCGGTCGATAAAATGGAAAAGCGCGCCTCCCAAATTTCAGTGCTGCCGGTGGTGGACGCCGACAACAAATGTTTGGGGTTGATACGTATTCACGATATCTATCAGGTGGATCTGCGATGAAAAAACAATGGCTCTCTCCCGTTGAACTCCTGCCCGGCCTCCTGCTGGGCGGCGAACAGATGCTTTTGATTGCCGGGCCGTGCGCGATCGAGTCCCTGGATGTCTGCCTGCGCACCGCCGCGCAATTGAAGCAATTGACCGAAAGCCTGGGGATCGGTTACATCTTCAAGTCCTCGTTTGACAAGGCGAACCGCACTTCACAGGGTTCCTTCCGCTCCATCGGGTTCGATGAAGCCATGAACATCCTGGCAAAAGTGCGTTCCGAGGTCGGTGTGCCTGTTCTCACGGATGTGCATGAGAGCAATCAGGTTGCGACCGTGGCCGAGGTTGCGGACGTGTTGCAAATCCCCGCCTTCCTGTGCCGCCAGACCGACCTTTTGCTGGCCGCCGGGCATTCGGGCCGGGCGGTCAACATCAAAAAAGGCCAGTTCATGGCCCCGGAAGACATGCGTTTTGCGGTCGACAAGGTGCGGGCTGCCGATAATGACAGAGTCTTTCTGACCGAAAGGGGCAGTTCGTTCGGATATCATAATCTCGTGGTGGATATGCGTTCACTGCCGGTGCTGCGCCAGTTCTCCCCCGTGATTTTCGATGTGACCCACAGTGTGCAGACCCCCGGGGGCCTGGGGGGCGCCTCGGGCGGCCAGCGGGAATTCGCTCCCTACCTGGCGCGGGCCGCAGCGGCGGCGGGCGTGGATGGTTTCTTTATCGAGAGCCACCCCAATCCCGACGAGGCGTTGAGCGACGGTCCCAACATGATCCCGCTCTCTGACATGCCAGCCTTCCTGAAGATGCTGTTGGACGTATGGCGCGTGGGCCGGGGGTATTGCGAATGACCCTGCCTTCACAGGATGTCCAGGCAAAAATGCGAAAGGTTCGCCTGCTGGCCCTGGACTCCGATGGCGTCCTGACCGACGGGGGAGTGTACATCCTCGAAGACGGCGGGGAGTTTCGGCGCTTCGATATTCACGATGGCGCCGGTTTGAAGGCGGTCATGCAGGCGGGCGTGCGGGTGGCGGTGATTTCCTCCGGGCGCAGCCCCGTCGTTCAGCATCGCTGCAAACAGTTGGGCATCCCGGATGTGTACGTCGGGGTGGACGACAAGCTGGATTGTTTGAACGCCGTCTGCGCGAAATAC
>JBMOMS010000004.1:0-4337 GCA_049324895.1 Chloroflexota bacterium | reverse complement strand
CTCGCCCCTACACGCCCGCGTTATTTATTGCGGGTGAACGTACGGGTGAAAAGGGCAATGAACTCTTCGGCGAGGTCTGCGTGGAGAATCGCGGCGTGATGCGCTTTGATGTGATCGCGCGCGGCGCGAAGGGTCATAGCGGCGTGGCAGGCACGGGCGACCTGAGCGAAAGATTGATCTCGGCGCGTTCGGCGTTGAATGAAATCTTTATGAAGCATCTCACGCTCAAATCCGCGGACGGCTGGCAGTCGCAGGCCAAGTTCCCGTTCATCAACGTGGGCACACCGGGCGTGTACAATGTCACCGCCGCGGAGGGCATTCTGGGTGTGGAAATCCGTCCCATCCCGCAGGATGACATCGAAGGTTTAAAGGCAAAGGTCGGGGAGTATTGCGAGGCGAACGGACTCGAATTGCGCATGAACGTCATGGAAAACGGCGTGGCCTGCTCGCCCGACAATCCCGCCCTGCTGGCGTTGATTCAATCCGTCAAAAACGCTTCGGGCGAAGAACCAAGGATCGGGCGGAAACTGCCAGGCACGAGCGCGCGCTTTGCGCCAGGCGGACAGGCGGTGGTGTGGGGCCAGTCGGGGATCGGGCCGCACGCGAAGGACGAGCGGCATTACATCCCCAGCATCGAGCCGTATTACAAATCGCTGAACGAGCTGGCGAAATTGTGGAAGTAAAAGAACAGGTCACGCTCCCCGCGTGACCTGTTCTTTCAAAACCAATACCTTCGCCAAAATTTAACAGACCTAATTCCGTGGGGCGGATTGGCAATCCGCCTACCATATCTGGCGATCGCAGCAAGTTTCTGGCTATATCTGGCATTGCGGGATGCCATCCCGCACCACAATTTGTAACTTTTTCAAAATTGGCGAAGGTATTGTCAAAACTTGAAGTGGATGAAGATTCTCCCGAAGTTCTTGTCGTCCTTCTCCACGCGGTGATACAGCTTCTTGATGTGACCCTGGTTGAGGAAGCGCAGCACCTTCTTCTTGAGTTGCCCGCTGCCCTTGCCGGGGATAATCTCGACCAGTTCGATCCTGCGCTCGATGGCTTCTTCGACGATGCGGTTGAGTTCCGCGTCGATCTCACGGCCGCGGTTGTAGATGTCGTGCAGATCCAACTTGAGTTTGGCCATGTGGGCGTCAGGCCCCGCTGTATGAGGGCAGCTGCAGTTTTTCGAGGAAGTAAGGCAGCATCTTCTTCCACCACGGCCAGTCGTGGTTGACGTCGCCGCCCCAGATGTCGATCCAGTGCGGGATGCCCTTGTGTTCGAGGATGGCCTTGAGCGCCAGCGCGTCGGCCAGCATCTCGTCCTCCCAGGCGCCGCGGCCCGCGCAGGCGATGATGTGACTCTGGCGGTACTGGTCGAGATACCAGGGATCGTTCAGGTTCGGCAGGTAGGCCAGCGGCGCGTTGAAATACACGTTTTCATCCATGTAATCGCCGACGAAGTGCTGTAACTGGAACAGGCCGCTGATGGCGATGACCGCGTCGAACAGGTCGGGATGACGGAAGAAGAAGTTGCCCGCGTGGTAGCCGCCCATGCTGACGCCCGTGGTGATGGCCTTGATCGAGGCGTCCCCGCAGTGCTGGCGGATGAAGGGCGCGACCTCGTCGGTGATGTAACGGTCATAGTCCTGGTGACGGCGGGCGCGGGCGGCGGGATGCGCATCCTGGTTCGACCAGCTTTGGCGGTCGATGCTGTCCACGGTGATGACCTTGACCTGGCCCGCTTCGATGAAGGGGGCGCAGGCCTGGGCCATGCCCATATCCTCGAACTCGTAGAAGCGCCCGTCCTGCGCGGGAAAGACCAGCATGGGCTTGCCGTAATAGCCGTAGACCTTCAACTCCATGTCCTGCCCCAGGCTGGGACTCCACCACTTGTGATACTCGATCTGCATACCCTGCTTACTCCTGAATGAACTCCGCCATGCCGATCAATTCGTCATGGTCGGGCGAACGGACGAGATACCCATAATTTCCCAGCGCGGCGCTGAAGATGCCGCTGATGGCTTCGTGCTGGCAAAGTTTGTCGCCCAGCGCGCCGAGGATTTCCTCGTGTGAGTGGGCGTAGCTGTGATTGAACTTCCGCCCGACGTAGGCGCAGAAATATTTGTGACTGTGGTCGGGATAGGGAAAGCCGTTGCCCGCCACGATGCTGGCCCAGGCCTGGTAGATGTCGATGTCGCAGGCGTAGTTGAACATGTCGGTGGTCAGGCCGCCGGGCGGGCGGATGTTCACCTCCAGGGCGTACAGGTCGCCTGTCCCGTGCTGGCGGAAGAACTCGAAGTGGAAGAAACGCTCGCGCACGCCGAAGGCCTCCAGCGTCCGCCGCCCGACCGCTTGCAGGTCTGCGGGGATGTCGCGCAGGGTGTAGTAGTAGATGTGGTCGTCGCTGAGCACGGTTTCCATGATGCCCGCGCTGTACACCAGCGAGTTGGTGAAGACAGGCTCGCCGTCGCGGTCGGTCAGCCCGTCGAAGGTCAGGATCTCGCCGTGGATGAATTCCTCCAGGAAATATTCGACCGCGGGTTTGAGGAAGAAGAAACGCTCCAGGTCGGCGTCGGATTCGATCTTGTAGGTGGCGGCGGCGCCCACGCCCACGTCGGGTTTGGCGACCACGGGATAGCCCGTCTGCTTGACCAGCTTGCGCGCCTCTTCGATGTCGCGGACGATGGCCCCGCGCCCGACCGGGATGCCCGCCTCGACGAAGGCCTGCTTCATCAGCGACTTGCGCTTGATGCGCTGAATCTCATCCAGCTTGATGCCCGCGATGTTGAAGTCTGTGCGCAGGCGCGCCTCGGTTTCGAGCCAGTATTCGCTGTGCGAGTCGAGGCGGTCGAGCTTGCCGTATTTGTGCGTGAAATATCCCAGCGCGCGCACCAGGTCGTCGTAGTTGTGCATGTCGGGGACGCGGTAATACTCGCTCAACGCGGCCTTCAACTCGGGGCGCAGCGCGTCGTAGTGCTCATCGGCCAGCCCAAGCACATGTACGCCCTGCTCCCTGAGGCGGATGGCGAATTGTGAAAAGTTGGCTGGAAAATGGGGCGACAAAAAGACGAAATTCATGGCGCGCTTCCTTCCTCGAAAAAAGTTGCCCAAATATACCAAAATTTAGGCGATTTGGGTTCTACTTTTTCGCTTTGGGAAGGAAGTCGAAGGGCGGCCTTTGGTTGAGTTTCAGCAGGTAGGCGCCCATTTCGTGGACATGCAGCGCGGTGACCGAGCCTGTGTCGCAGCCCAGGCGTTGGAAGTGGTCGAGCGGCAGGCCGAGGTAGTGGGCGACGGCCAGCTTGATCGGGTCGGAGTGGAAGACGCAGGCCACGATGTCCTGCGCTTTGTATTTGCGGCTGATGGCATCCAGCGCGGCGACGATGCGCGCCTGACATCCGTAAAAGGTTTCGCCTTCGGGGAATTGCGCCCGCGACGGCGCGTGCTGGACAACCTTCCAATGCTTGACCCGTTGCAGCGACTTGAGCGAGCGCCCCTGCCATTTGCCGATGTCCGTCTCGATCAGCCCCGCCTCGACCTGGATCTCCAGCCCGCGCGCCCGGGCGATGGGCGCGGCCGTCTCCATCGCGCGCTCCAGCGGACTCGCGTACAACGCCTGGATGGGCGCATCCTTCAACGCCTCGCCCAGGGCCTGAGCCTGCTGTTGTCCCTTTTCGTTGAGATGCACGCCGGGCGTATGCCCGGCCAACCTGCTTTTTTTGGTAAAGTCGTTTTCGCCGTGACGGATGAGCAATAAGAGGGGCATGGCTTATGTTTAACTTTCCGGTAATTTTTTATACCACTTATCAAATGCAGTATAGAATGTGTAATATAAGTAAACATACTTTAACGCAACCATTGTCATAACAGATATAGCTACGTAAAAGAGAAACATATTTTTAAATGATTCTGGGTATACGATCAAATAGTAACCGGTTCCACTAAATATAAGTGAGAATAAAAAACCAACCATGAACGGCCAAGTGAGGAGGTTTTCTTCTTTTGCGTTCTGAATCAATATCGGAGCAAAGATGATTGTGGATGAGATTGATATGCCAGAAATTATTCCTAGCCAATCTTGGTCGATCATCTGAGCTAGTTGAAATGCCCCTTGTGAGAGTATCAGTGAGGCTGGTATGTAAAGTATTCCAATTATTATTCGACTGACAAGATTTTTTGTTACCCTTAAGTTTATTGGAGAAATTATTTTTATTTCTTTATGAACCTTTGTTTTATAAAAAGTAACCAGCGCAAGAATTACTACCACTAATACTGTAGAACTCCATAAAACTGTGTGATTGATTTCTACAATATCTGCTATTTTGCTACTGAGCACACTC
>JBMOMS010000003.1:0-33501 GCA_049324895.1 Chloroflexota bacterium | reverse complement strand
CATCCCCACAATGGGGACGCGCGACCGAAAACAAAAACACGCCCTTGCGGACGTGTTTTTGCAGTGGCGGGGAGGGCGGGATTCGAATATCATCCCCACAATGGGGACGCGCGACCGAAAACAAAAACACGCCCTTGCGGACGTGTTTTTGCAGTGGCGGGGAGGGCGGGATTCGAACCCGCGACCGAGTTACCCCGGCACTCACTTAGCAGGCGAGCCCATTCAGCCACTCTGGCACCTCCCCAGTTCAATCTTATTCGATCCAAGACTGACGACTTTAGAGTTGCAATTGTAAATCCAAATTCGTCAATCGTAAATCGTCAGGCGGAGGGAGTGGGATTCGAACCCACGTAGGTGTGACCCTAACTTGTTTTCAAGACAAGCACCTTCAGCCGCTCGGTCATCCCTCCGAGAGAACCGATTTTACCATAAAAAATCACGGACAAAATTGGTATAATTCCCGCCCTATGGCAAGGAGCGACATGAAATATCACATTTGGACCGAAGGCTGCCAGATGAACGTGGCCGACTCACAGCGGGTCGGCTCGTCGCTGGAGCATCTCGGCTATACCTTTACCGATAGACCCGAAGAAGCCGACGTGATCGTTCTCAACACCTGCGTCGTGCGCCAGTCTGCCGAGGACAAGGCCTACGGACGCCTGTCCTCCCTGCGTCCGCTCAAACAGAAAAACCCCAACCTGGTCATCAACCTGATGGGCTGCCTGGTCGGCGTGCGCAGCGCGGAAAAATTGAAGCAAAAACTGCCTTTCGTGGACGTCTTTTCCCCGCCCTCCGACCCGGGACCGTTGATCTCGCACCTGACCCAGGGCGAGGTGCATTCCCTGGAGGATGCCGAAACGGCGCGCCGCTTCCTGATGATGGACGAGGAACTCATCCTGCCGCAGGCCGAGCAGAATAGATTGGTCAGCGCACACGTGCCCATCGTCTACGGCTGTTCGCATGCCTGCGCCTTTTGCATCATCCCCTACAAGCGCGGCATCGAACGTTCACGCCCCGTCGGCGATATCCTGGCCGAGGTTCGTTCGCTGGCGAAACAGGGCGTCAAGGAAATCACCCTGCTCGGGCAGATCGTCGACCGCTACGGCAAAGACCTCCCCGATGGCCCCAACCTGGCGGGATTGCTGCGCCTCATCCACGACGCGCCGGGCGCGGAAGGCATCGAACGCATCCGCTTCCTGACCTCGCATCCCAACTACTTCGGCGACGACCTGATCGAGGCCATCGCCGAATTGCCGCGCGTCATGCCGCACATCGAGCTGCCCATCCAGGCCGGCGACGACGAGGTGCTTCTGAACATGAAGCGCGGCTACACCCAGCAGGACTACCGTGACCTGGTCGCCAAAATCCGCGCGCGCCTGCCCGAATGCTCCATCGCCACCGACATCATCGTCGGCTTCCCCGGTGAGACCGGGGAACAGTTCATGCAGACCTATCAGGTGCTGGCCGACCTCAAACTGGATGTGGCCCACCTGGCGCGCTACTCCATGCGCGAAGGCACCGTCGCCACCCGCCGCATGGAAGACAACGTGACCGACGAAGAGAAGATGCGCCGCTTCCGCCTGCTCGAAGAATTGCAGGAACGGGTCGTTGGCGAGATCAACCAAAAACACCTGGGCGGCCAGGTGCAGGTCCTGTTCGAGGAAAAGGTCAAGGGACGCTGGCGCGGGCGCACCCCCACCAACAAGCTGGTCTTCGTCGAAGCCGAGGAGGACCTGCGCGGCAAACTGCTGCCCGTCACGGTCACATGGACGGGCCCCTGGTCGATGCAGGCCAGGCTGTTCACACAACCTGTAGTGCTTGCGGCAGATTTGTAATCTGCCGCTTTTTTATGCGCGCGAGATGATTTCTTGCGCCGCAAATGGAGGCCGTATGGAAGAGAAGATTCGTCCGCTGGCGATCTGCCTGTTTCGGCGGGGGGAACGGATCCTCGTCATGGAGGGGTATGACCCAACGAAACGGGAACGGTTCTTTCGTCCGCTGGGGGGCGGCATCGAGTTCGGGGAACGGGGCTGGGAAACGGTCCAGCGTGAACTTCGGGAAGAGATCCAGGCCGAGGCGCAGGACATCCGCTACCTGTTTACGTTGGAGAACATTTTCACCTTCAACGGGCAGCGCGGCCATGAGATTGTGCTGGTCTACGACGGCAGCCTGGGCGATGAAAGCCTGTACGAACGCGAGGTGATCGAAGGGACCGAGTATGATCCGTTCTGCAAGACACCGATGCGGGCGCGCTGGATGCGGGCAGACGAATTCGGCAAGGGCGGGGCCATCCTGTATCCCATCGGCCTGCTGGAACGGCTTTGACGATTCCCTTATAAAGAAGAACTCCCGCTTCAGCGGGAGTTCCATTTCTAGGTGGCGGAAAGAGAACTGTTGATGCCGCTGAAAACGTTACCGAGCATGGGGCCAAAGATGACCAGTGCCACGAAAACGACCAGCACAACCAAAACAAGAATCAATGCATATTCAACAAGACCCTGCGCCCGGTCAAGGGTGCGATACTGCAAGCGACTCACCTCCTTTCCTGGAAAATGCAGAACTTGCTGCGCCTCTTCACTCACGCGCAGGTTATCGCCGCATCCCAATGGGTGGCCGCCAAAAAATACGATTGCAGCCGTCCGTTTGGCAGAAACCAAACCTTCGCAAGGTGGGCTGAATGGACACAACCCGTTCATTGAGATACTGTAACACGCCGCGCGCGAAATTACAACTGCCATCCAATCCGCAATCCGCATCCTTTGCGCCCAATTCACCCGCCCTGCCCATGATAAAATAGCCCCCATGCAGCCATCCCTGGAAAAACTCAGAAAATTCTTCCGTCTCGAACACGGAAATGGATACGACAACACCGCCATCATCGGCGGCCTGGCCAAAATGCTCGATTATTGGGAAGGGGAAGCCCGCACCGACGGCCTGACCGAGGAAGTCATCCAGGCCGTCATCCAACGCCTGCGCTCCTACGACAGCCTCACACCCACCTCGCGCGCCGACGCCCTCAAGGGCCTGTGGAAGCGGATCGGGGAAACCTACCCCGAAGTGGGACAAAAACAACAGCCGCCCCCCACCGTCCCCCCATCCGCCCCGCGGCCTGCCCCCGATAAACCGACCGAGGCCCCGCCGCGCCCCCGCCCTGCCGCCCCCGCCCGCTCCGACTCGGTGCCCGGCGCAAAGACCTCCGCCACCCCCGTGGCCCTCAACGCCGCGCTGACCGTGCTGCAAGGCGTTGGCCCGCGCCACGCCGAGACCCTCAAGCAGCTTGGGCTGCACACCCTGGGCGACATGCTGTACTACTTCCCGCGCCGCTACGAGGACTACAGCCAGCTCAAACCCATCAAATCCATCTGGTACGGCGACCAGTTGACCGTGCTCGGCATGATCCAAAACGTGGCAGTCCGCCCCATCCGCGGCGGCAAGGCCCAGGTCGTGGAAGCCCTGCTCAGCGATGGCACAGGCGCGCTGCGCCTGACCTGGTTCAACCAGCCCTGGATCGCCAACCGCCTGAAGGATGGCGACCAGGTCACGGTCTCGGGCAAGGTCGAGCAATACCTCGGCAGGCTGGTCATGAACAATCCCGACTTCGAGCCGGTCGAAGCCGAACACCTGCACACCAACCGCATTGTCCCGGTCTACTCGCTGACCGAGAAGATCACGCAGAAATGGCTGCGCAAGTTGATGGAACAGGTCATCACCTATTGGGCGCCCTCGGTGGCTGATCCGCTGCCCGAAAGCGTGCGCACATCTGGCGGGCTGATGCCGCTGGGCGAGGCCCTGATTCAGGCGCATTTCCCCAAATCTCAGGAGACGCTCAAGGCGGCGCGCGCGCGCCTGGCCTTCGATGAAATCTTCTATTTGCAGGTCGGCGTTCTGCGCCAGAAACGCGACTGGAAATCAGTCGAGGCGCGCGTCTTCGAAGTGGATAACGCCTGGTTCGGGGAACGTATTTCGGCGCTGCCCTTCATGCTCACGGAGGCGCAGCAGCACGCCCTGGCCGACATCCGCAACGACCTGAAATCGGGCCGCCCCATGAACCGCCTGCTGCAAGGCGATGTGGGTTCGGGCAAGACCGTGGTCTCGGCGCTGGCGGCGGCCATGATCGTCAATGCCGGCGCGCAGGCCGCCATCATGGCGCCCACTTCCATTTTGGCTGAACAGCATTACCGCAATTTCACCAAACTGCTGGCAGGCGAAAATGGGGTCCTGTCAGAGGGGCAGGTGCGCCTGCTGGTCGGGGATACGCCCGAGGCCGAAAAGAACGATATCAACGAAAAACTGGCGGCGGGCGAGATCAAGATCGTCATCGGCACCCATGCGCTGATCGAAGCCCCTGTCACCTTCCAGGACTTGCAATTTGCCGTCATCGACGAACAGCACCGCTTCGGCGTGGACCAGCGCGCGGCGCTGCGCCAAAAGGGAACGAACCCGCACCTGCTGGTGATGACCGCCACACCCATCCCGCGCTCGCTGGCCCTGACCCTGTACGGCGACCTCGACCTCTCGATCATGGACCAGCTGCCCGAGGGACGCCAGCCGGTCAACACCTACGTGCTGCGCCCGCAGGAACGCGAGCGCGCCTTCACCCTCCTCCGCTCGCAGATCAGGGATGGCAAGCAGGCCTTCATCATCTACCCGCTGGTCGAGGAAAGCGACAAGATCGAGGCCCGCGCCGCAGTGGACGATTACGAGAAACTTTCGAAGGAAATCTTCCCCGACCTGCAATTGGGCCTGCTGCACGGACGCATGAAGCCCGCCGAAAAGGACGAGGCCATGCTTATGTTCCGCGACCGCCAGTACCACATCCTGGTTTCGACCACGGTGGTCGAGGTGGGCGTGGATGTGCCCAACGCGACCGTGATGCTGATCGAGGGCGCGGACCGTTTCGGCCTGGCGCAGTTGCACCAGTTGCGCGGGCGCGTGGGACGCGGTTTGGCGCAGTCGTACTGCCTGCTCATCCCCACCCACGAGGACGCGACCGAGAACGAGCGCCTGCAAGCCATGGCCGAATCCAATGACGGCTTTGTGCTGGCCGAACGCGATTTGCAGCAGCGCGGCCCGGGCGAATTCCTCGGCACGCGCCAGTCGGGCTATGCCAGCGGCCTGCGCATGGCCAGCCTGACCGACGTGGCCCTGATCGAGAAGGCGCGCGCCCAGGCCCAGAGCCTGTTCGACCTGGATGCCGACCTGGCTCAGCCTGAACATGCCCTGCTCTCCGAAGCCTTCGGGCGTTTCTGGGGCCTGACAGGCAAGGGTGACGTGAGTTAATCACCGTCCTGAGCGGAGCCGCGAAAGCAGTTCTGCTCAAGGCGAAACAATTGGAGATGTAATGGTTCGAGCCTTGTTTCCCGGCACGTTCGACCCCATTCACTACGGCCACATGGACATCGCCGGGCGCGCCGCGCGCCTGTTCGATGAAGTCGTCCTGGCCGTGTACGATAAACCGCTCAAGAGTCTGATGTTCTCCCCCGAGGAGCGCATTGCGCTGGTCACCGAGGCGATCAAGGATAATCCCAAGATCAGCGTCACGGGCTACAGCGGCCTGACCATCGACTTTGCGCGCAAGATCGACGCCCAGGTCATTGTGCGCGGCCTGCGCGTCTTCTCGGATTTCGAGTTCGAGTTCCGCATGGCGCTGGCCAACCAGCGCCTGGCTACCGACATCGAAACCGTGGCGCTGATCACCGCCGAGCAGCACACCTTCCTCTCCTCCAGCACGGTGCGCGAGATTGCCATGCTGAACGGCGACGTGTCGAGCATGGTCCCGCCGCACGTCCATGCGGCGCTCAAGCGCAAGCTGAACGAAATGGCCGACAAACACAGTCCGCCCAATGCGCTGCGGGATTAATTTGTGCTAGAATTATCGTACAATGAAAATAAGGGATGTCATTAAAATAATCGAGTTGGATGGTTGGTATCTGGTTGTCACCAGGGGAAGCCATCGTCAATACAAACATCCGATCAAGCCAGGCCGTGTGACCATCGCTGGACATCCAGCTGACGCTTTGGCCCCTGGGACGCTCAACAGTGTTTTGAAACAGGCTCAGGTGAAGAAGCCTGTGAGGAAAGAAAAATAGTATGCATCGTTTTTTGGTGGTAATAGAAAAAACAGGCCGAAACTATTCAGCCTATTCCCCCGACCTGCCGGGTTGTATTGCCACGGGGCGTACCCGCGAGGAGACAGCCCAAAACATGCACGAGGCCATTGAACTGCATGTGCAAGGTATGGTCGAGGACAAGTTACCCATTCCCAAGTCCCATACGTTCGCCGAGTATATCTCCGTTGCGGCTTAGTATTCTGTAAACCAGCGAGAATCCCATGGACATACTGCAACTCATCGACCGTCTCGAAGAACTCTTCAACGAAAGCAAGGCCTTCCCCTTCACGCACAACGTGATCGTGGATGAGGACCGCATGTTGGAGTTGATCGACCAGATGCGCATCGCCATTCCCGAAGAGGTGAAGAAGGCCCAGCAACTGATCGCCCAGCGCGACCGTGTGATGGCGCAGGCGCAGGAGGAGGCCAACCGCACCCTGGCGCTGGCGCGCGAGAAGGCCGACCAGTTGACCCACAAGGATGCCATTGTGATCGAGGCCCAACGCCGCGCCGAGCAGGTCAAAGCCCAGGCATTGGCCGACGCCGAGAATACCCGCGCCGATGCGGACAATTACGTGCTCGACAGCCTGACCCAGTTGCAGAATGAGTTGGACAAGATCAGCGGCCAGGTGCGCAACGGCATCCGCAAGTTGGAAGAGGAACAGTTGCGTAAGACGCCCGCTGCCCCGCCTGCACCGCTGCCCGAGTAGCCGCGGACTTCCTTTCAATGCAACGACCGCCATTGACGGCGGTCGTTTGATTCTGCGGCCAGGCGCCAGGTTATCCCGCAAACTCGAAGGTCGGCATGCCTGTGACTCTTGTAACCACCTTGAACAGTCCACCCGAGAGCGGGTAGCTTTGCAGGTCGGCCCCGCTCATGCCTTTGCGGGCGGAGGTGATGTACAGTTCGTTCATGTCCGCGCCGCCGAAGACGCAGGAACTGGGCTGCAAGGCGGGCATGGGAATTCGGTCGAGCAGGTCGCCTGTGCGCGGGTCCCATTTTGTGACCTGGGCGCCGCCCCATAGGGCGATCCACAGGTTGCCTTCGGTGTCGGAGGTCATGCCGTCGGGCCAGCCCAGGCCGTCGGGGATGCGGACGGCGGGGCGTGGATTTGCGATCTGTCCCGTGGCCAGGTCATAGTCGAAGGCGGTCACCTGGCGGGTGGGGGTGTCGATGTAGTAGAAGGTCTGGTGGTCGGGACTCCAGGCCAGGCCGTTGGAGATGCGGATGCCTGTCAGCAGGGTTGTGATCGTTTTGCCGTCGTAGGAGTAGAGTGTTCCGCTGGGGTCGCTCTCGTTCAGGCTCATGCTGCCGGCCAGGAAGCGCCCGGCGGGGTCGCATTTGCCGTCGTTGAAGCGGTTTTTGGCGGGTTCGGCCGGGGCGGCCAGGACGGTCGGTTTGGCGGAACCCGGCTTGAGTTCCACGATGGAGCTTTTGAGGGCCAGGATCAGGCCGCCGTCGCGGCGCGGGGCGGCGCATCCCACGAAATCATCCAGTTGGGCGAAGACTTCCAAATCCGCATAGACGCGCTGGTTGAGGATGTCCAGCCAGTAGAGCGTTTGGGTGCGGGCATCCCAGCAGGGGCCTTCGCCGAGTTCGGCGCGGGCATCGAGGAGCAGTTGAGGTTGCATTAGAACCAATCCCTTTTGTAGAAGACGAAGGTGGCGATGGCTGTGATGGCAATCGAGATGGCAAAGACCAGCAGAAAGGCGAGCGGGTGGTCTTCACCAGGCAGGCGCACGTTCATGCCGTAGAAGGCGGCCACGATGGCCGGCAGGTTGAGGATGATCGTCAGGGCGGCCAGGGCTTTCATGACGCCGTTGAGGTTGTTGGAGATGATCGAGGCGAAGGCGTCCATCATGCCCGAGAGGATTTCGGTGGCGATGCTGGTCATCTGGATGGCCTGCTGGTTTTCGGTCAGCACATCTTCGAGCAGTTCCTGGTCTTCTTCATAGTAGTTGAAGAGTTGGGTCTTTTGGACGCGTTCCATCATCACTTCGTTGGAGCGCAGGGCGGTGGCAAAGTAAGTCAGGCTCTTCTGCTGTTTGAGCAGTTCCAACACCTCGCGGTTGCGGGTGGATTTTTGAAGCTGGTCTTCGATGATCTCGGTGGTCTTGTTGATGTCGCGCAGGCAGTTGAGGTAGCGCACGGCGGTTTCGAGGAAGATGTACAGGGCCAGGCGGTAGCGCTTGCCGGTCTTGAGGCCGCGATACTTGCCATTGGTGAGGGCTTTGAAGATGTCGCTCTCGTAGCGGCAGATGGTGAAGACCAGGTTGCCCTGGATGTAGATGCCCATCGGGACGGTGATGTAGGGGACGTCGGACGTGTCGCCCTGGAAATAGGGAATGCGAAGCAGGATGAAGGTATATTCTTCATCCCGTTCCATGCGCGCCATTTCGTCCTGGTCGAGCGAATACGTGATGTAGTCGGCGTACATCCCCCAGTCGATCAATTTCTGAATTTCCTCGGCGCTTGGGTCGACCACGTTGACCCAGGAGCCGTTTACGGCCGTCTCCAGCCTTTCCAACCCCTGTTCGGTGTTCTTGTAGATGTGGAGCATGGCAGCCTCCTGTGCGTGAAATTACATCACGCAGGAGACCATCGCCGCTACGTGATGCAGTGAACCTTAAAAAGATGCGCGCGCCGCCCGCCCGTTTTACTGGGGGGTTGACTGTCTGTGGAACCTAGATCGCTCTCGTCCTGGTGATTCATCATCCTATCCTTGCCGTTATTGGCGGGGCAATTGTACGCCCGTTGGGAAAATCGCACAACCGAATTGGGCGCGTTTTTTCCTTATTGTTTCCTTGCAGTCGCATGGAGCCAATTATTTCGACAGCGCCTCGTATACGTTTTCGGGAATGTCCGCGCTGCGATAGATGCGGGCATATTCCATGCCGTGGATCGTGACCACGTGTTCAGGCTGCACGCTCTGCATGGCCTCCAGGAAGGCGGCGCACTCGGGCAGGTTCTCCTGCACGACGGCATACACCACCACATACTCGGACCAGCGCATCCCGCTGAGCACCGAGGGAATGCCAGGTTCCCAGAAGTAGGCTTTCTTCATCACCTCGGTGCGGCCGGGGAAGAAGTACGAAAAAGGCCCCATGCCGCTGTAGGCGAAGACACGCAGGCCGTCCGCGTCCTGTTTTTGCGCGAGGTAGGCGGCGGCCTGGTCGAGTCCCTCGCCATAGCCCGAGGCGTAGTCCGCGGGGGTGCGGGCAACCAGCGGATTGCCGTAGGTGAAATAGTATGGATAAAACGACAGCCCGCTGGCAAGTTGCGCCAGCACGAGCAGCGCAAGCAAAGCACCCTGGACCCGCGCCTGATTCAGCTTCGACCAGCGTTCCCCCAGCCAGGACAGCCCCGCCCCCCAGCCCAGCGCGGCAATCAAATCCAGCAGGAAGAAACTGGACAGGATGTAATGCGCCGAGTCGCGGCCCTTGGCGATGCCGAACATGAGAATGAACAGCGCAGAGGTCAGGAAAAGGTATCCGATCAAGGCCTTGACCACGGGCTTGACCCTGGACATGAACAGCGACGGGACGGCCAGCAGCAGTCCCAGCCAGGTGAGCGGCGTGGTGCGCAGCCCAAGACGCTGAAGGTAAAGCGATACCCCGCTCAGGCCATTGTCAAGATCGAAGCTGCGCGGCTCCAGTTCCTGGGTCACATCCAGGCGCGCGCCCTGGAAGGCGTAGCTGAAGGCGTTGCCATACACCTCATACAGCATCTTGTCCGCCGCGGCCCACATCCCAGGCCACAACGCGACGTAGACCAGCGCCGCCGCGCCCAGCCAGAGCGCCATGACCTTGACCGCATCCCACAACTTGACGCCAAAGGGCCTGCCACGCTCGAACAGGCCGACGAACAGCATCAACCCGACGATGCCGAACACCACTATGGACGGTGACTTGGTCAACTGCGCCAGACCGAAGGCCGCGCCCGAAAGCAGCAGGTACGCGGGTTTACGCTGCACATTGACGTACACGTATGCGCCCAGGATCGAGACCGCTACGAACAGGGTCAACATGCCCTCGTGATTGATCAGCCTCGAATGGCCGAGGAAGAAGGGCGCGTCGAAGGCAAAGGCCACCGCCGCCAGCGCCAGCGAACGGTCGATGAAAAGTTGCAAAAGGTAGAAGGCCAGCAGGGCCAGGCCGATCAACAGCATGGACTGGATGATGCGGCTGTTGCGCAGCACATCCAGCGTACGGACGTCGTGTTCCTGAAGAAACTCGTCGTAGTTGGGCTTGCGCACGTCGAAATAGCCCTGGCCGAATCCGCGGTACTCGGGGAAGACGGTCAACATGCCCGCGGTCACGACCCAGGTGGTGGTCACGGCGGGATGGTAATCGTAGATGGTATTGGCGAAGTCGCGGTGCGTGAGGGCATAGTAATAATTCGAGCCTGAAATGACCCACCACGGTTCGTCGAGGGTGGCGAACTTGTCCAGGCCGACCAGGTGCGAGGGCACGATCAGCGCAAGTAATAGAAGGATGGAAAGCCAGAGTGGAAGTTTTATTTTTTGCATAGGGTCAAGGTGGGGCGGATTGGTAATCCGCCAAAGAAACGCGGAATGCCATTCCGCGCCACGAATTATTTTAGACGATAGATGACCGCGTACTTGTAGCCATCCATCCAGATTACCTTTTCGGGCTTTAGGTCCGCCAGGGAGGCGAGCAGCGGCTGGTACTTGTCGAGGTGGCCCTGGATGGCGTAATAGAGCACCAGATAATCCGCGCCGTCGAGGGCCTCCTGCAAATCGGACTCGTGGCCTGCATCCACGAAGTAGGGTTTGAAGCGCTCCACGGGGCCAGGGTAGAAATACGAGAAGCAGCCACGGCTGTAATAGACCAGCGCCGTGGCGTCCTGTGCGCCCGGCTGGGCGGCGAGATACTGCGCCGCCAATTCCAATCCTTCGCCGTAGGGGAAGGCAGGCTTATCGCTTCGCGGCGCGAGCGGATTTTGATAGGTGAAGTAATACGGGTATTTCATCAAGCTGCTGCCCGCCTGCAAGACCAGCACCAGCGCCAGGATTGTAACTGGAATCCAGGCGCGGTTCGTCCTCAGCGCGAGCCAGCGCATGAAGACGGTCCAGCCGATGCCCGCCAGCAGGTTGAGCATCAGGTAACTGGTCAGCGTGTAATGCGGGGAATTGCGTCCCTTGGCCAGCGCGAACATCAGGATGAAGGCCAGCGCCGTGCCCCCTGTCAGGGCGGCGACGTGCTTCGTCGCTGGCGGGACCTGCCGCCAGGTCCGCGTGAAGGGCAGCAGGAATCCCATCAGCACGCCGAGCCAGGTCAGGGGCGTGGTGCGCCATAGGATCACGCCCGCCAACTGGAGGAAACTTCCCAGGCTGGTATCCAGCTTGAGAGGCGTGGGTTCGGCATCCTCCAGCGCGATCACGCGCGCGCCCTGGAAGGCATAGCTGAAGGCGTTGCCGTACACGTTCTCCAGCATTTTGGCGGGGGCCACCCACATCCCGGGCCAGAAGAGCACGTAGGTCAGCGCCAGCAGCAGGAACCACAGCGCGAAGATTTTCACAGCATCGAAAAGCGCCTTTGTCCCCTCGGCGCGGCGCTGAAAAATATCGAACAACAGGAAGGCGCCGATGGGGGCCAGCACCGCGATGGCCGAGGATTTGGTCAGCTGCGCCAGTCCGGCCGCCGCCGCGGAGATGAGCAGAAAAATGAAGCGGCGTCCCTGCCGCAGGTAGACGACCAGCGCCAGCGCAGAGACCAGCACGAAACAGGCCAGCATGGCTTCATGATCGAGCAGGCGCGACTGGCCGAGGAAGAACGGGTCGAAGCCCGCCAGCAAAATCGCAAAGGCCGCCAGCCTGCGGTCGAGCAAGCGCTGCAACAGGTAAAACGCCAGCAGCAGCAGGCCCGTGACCAGCAGCACCTGGATCAGCCGCGCATCGCGCAGCAGCACGAGCGGGTCATGGCCCTGTTCGAGCAGGAACGGGTCGAGCAGGCCCTTCTCGAATTCGAGGTAGCCCTGCCCCAACCCGCGATACTCGGGGAAGGAAACCAGCATGGCGCCCGTCACCACCCACATGGTGGTCACGGCCGGCTGGTATTCGTAGATGGTATTCTCGAACTCGCGCTGGCCGAGCGCATAATAGAAATTCGCGCCCATGCTCAACCAGTACGGCTCGTCGCCCGTGGCAAACGCGTCCAGCCCGGGCAGGCGCGGCAATAGCAGGGCCAGCGCCAGCGCCGCAAAAAGCATGACATCCGTCCATTTGCGTTTCATCGGGTGGATTATATAATACCCACGGTTGAAAATGGCGCTTTCCACCCTCACAAAAAAACGAGATTTTCAACCGTGTGCGGTATACAATAAAGCCATGCCCGACTTCTCGAATTTCCTGGAGGTGCAGACGCGGACGCCCTGGGGGCGCACCCTGGCCGATTTCGCCGCGTTCTGCGCCCCGCGGCCTGATTCCGTTCTCCTGGATGTCGGCTGCGGCCCGGGCCTGCTTCCGCTGCTCCTCGCTCAAAGCGGATCCCGTTCCCTGGGCGTGGACCTGGACCTCGGCCTGCTGGCCGCGCGCCTGGCCCCCAACCTGGCCCAGGCGGATGCGCTGCGCCTGCCCTTCCCCGCCGAAGCTTTCGACCTGGTCACGGCCAGCAACCTGCTGTTCCTGCTCGACGATCCCGTTGCGGCCCTGCGCGAGTGGGCGCGCGTCCTCAGACCCGGTGGAAGCCTGTGCCTGCTCAACCCGTCTGAGCGGTTGAATCTTGCAACTGCGGGTACAATCGTGCAGGAACGAAAACTCGAAGGGGCGGCGCGCGATTCCCTGCTGGGCTGGGCTGCCAACGCCGAAGCGCACGTCCGCTGGACGGAAGGGGAAACGGGGGCGCTTTTCGCCGAGGCGGGGCTGGCTTTGGCGGAATCCACCCTGCGGGTCGGGCCTGGGTTTGCCCGCTTCTCGCGCGGAATCCAATCCGCTATCTATTGAAATCCGTGGAGGGATCTAACATGCTGCGAAATTTGCTCAGGCGCTTTGGGGTCTTGAGGGTTACGCTGGGGACCACGCTGGCCTCCATCTTGTTTTCCATCCTGCTCACCATCGTCATCGAGTTGATTCTGGACCGGCAACTGTCGCCGCATGGGGTGATGATCGCCATTATTGTTCCCGCGGTCATTGCGCCGATCTTCAGCTTCATGGTCTTCAGCCTGCTGGCCCAGCTCGACGAAACCGAGCGCCGCCTGAACATTCTTTCCACCACCGACGAGTTGACGAGTGCGTATAACCGCCGCTATTTCCTCGACCTGGCCAACCTGGAATTGAAGCGCGCCTGGCGCTACGGCAGCAAATTTACCATTGCCATGATGGACGTGGATAACCTTAAGAAGATCAACGACCGTTACGGCCACCTAGCCGGCGACCAGACCCTGCGCGAGGTCAGCCGCGCCTGCCGCGAGACCATCCGCGCTTGCGACGTCTTTGCCCGTTATGGCGGGGACGAGTTCACCATCCTCTTTCCGGGCACGGATGCGGAGGAGGCGCGCAAAAGCCTGGAGCGTGTCATGAAAGTGATTCGCAGCCTGACCTTCGAGTATGAGGGGAATGTCATCGATCCGCGCGTCAGCATTGGGATGCATTCGTACGGCCTGGGCAGCAATACCCTGGATGCCATCCTCGCCAGGGCCGACCTGACGCTGTACAAGGCCAAACAGCAAGGCAAAAACCGCCTGGTCCATGATCCAGACGGGTGACCTGACGTTCAGGGGGGGTTTAAGGCGGGGGTATTACGGACGGGGCCTGCCGGCACAGGTCCAGCACACGCTCGACGGCGCCAACCCCCAGATCGACCGTATGGACTTGCACCCCAAAGGCGGCCAGTTCCCGCGCTGCGGCCAGCCCCAACCCACGCAGGCCGGCCATGCTGGCCTGGTATGCGCCTGCGGCAGGTTCCGCGCCCGCCGCCAGGTTGACGATGATGCCGCCGCCCTGGGCGCGCATCACCCGTCCCAGCGATTGCAGCAGGAGGAAGGCCCCGGTCAGGTTGACGTCGAGGGTGCGGTGCCAGTCCCACTCGTCCAGGTCGAGCAGGGGGGTGCGCGGCTGCACCGCCGCATGTTGGACCAGGATGTCGACGCGGCCCCACTCCTCCTCCACCTGTTTCACGAGGGCCTGCACGCCGACCTTCTTGGCGACGTCGTGCAGGTAGACGCGGGCCAGCCCGCCGCCGGAGACGATGCGCGCCGCCACCTCCTCCACGTTGATTGGGGAAATATCGTTGAGCGCCACCTGCGCGCCGCGCGCGGCAAAGGCTTCGGCCAGCGCCGCCCCGGTCCCCTTGCCCGCGCCGGTAATCAACACCACCCGGCCCGCAAATTCCCGCTTCATTGGCACACCGGTATTGTGTCGGGATTGACGTTGGCGTTCAACGGCAGGCCGAGGTAGGGCGAAGGGTCGTAGGTGTTCTCGATGTCCAGCTCGTTCAGGAAATTCCCGAAGCCGTCGTCCCTCACGATGGAAATATGCAGGTGGACGCCGGTCGGGTTGCCGGCGCTGCCCGAGTAGTTGCCCTGGTAGCCCAGCAGGGTCCCAGCCTCCACGTAGGCCTCGGCGGTGCCCGGCGGGAATGCGGTCGAGATGAACGAGTTGCCTTGCGGGTCGGCCATGTGCGTGTAATACACCCATATCTGGCGGCCGGGCTGCAGCGGGTCGTCGGGCACGCGGATGATGACGGAGGATTTCCAATCGCCCTTGCGGGTCAGGTAGCCGGGGTAGGCCGCGTAGACCGGCGTGACGCCAGGTTCGGTGCCGCCGAAAATGTCGATGCCCTGGTGGCGTTTGTTGTTGAAGAAATCGTCCCAGAGGAAGCCGACCAGGCCGCGTGTCGGGAAAATGAAGGGAGCCTCGCCGCAGCGGGTGCCCGCTTCCATGATCAGGTCGGGACGGGAGGCGGGGTCGCGGAACCAGTCAAAGACCTGCGCGGCCCGCTTGCCCATCGGACGCAGGGTGAAATACAGGTAGACGCCGGCTGTCACCAGCGCCACCAGAAAGGCAATCCATACGAATTTTTTATGCATGGGTGGAATTATATACCGCACTCGGTCAAAAATTGCGCATTCCACCGTACCTTCTCAATTTCCTGGGGTAATTTGGGGTGCGCAAGTTCTACTTGCGCATTTTCCCGAAGTAGAACTTCGGGACTCCAGAACACGCCCCAAAATATTGAGAAGACACATTCCACCCTCTAAAAAAACGCAATTTTCACGCGGGTGCAGTATAGCCGCGCGGCGCAGACGCAAGACGGCAGACCGCCAACGGACATCCGGCTGTGGCGCGACGGGATCAATAGCGTTTGGTGTTCAAGTGCGTGATGGCAATCGCCAGCGCGTCGGAGGCGTCATCGGGTTTGGGGATGGAGTCCAATTGCAGCAGGGCGCGCACCATGTCCTGCACCTGGCGTTTGTCGGCAGAGCCGTAACCTGCCACGGCCTGCTTGACCTCGTTGGGGGTGTACTCGAAGGGTTCGATGTGGGCCTGCTGCAGGGCCAGCATGACCACGCCGCGCGCCTGTCCCACCGCGATGGCGTTGGTCACGTTGCGCTGGAAGAACAATTTTTCCACCGCGGCGGTGTCGGGGTGGTGTTGGGCCAGCAGGTCACGCAACTGGTCGTAGAGCATCTCCAGGCGGGCGGGGGCCGGGGCATCCTTGGGGGTGAGGATCACGCCATATTTAACGGCGACCAGGCTTCCGTCCCCTTCGAGGCGGACGAGGCCAAATCCCGTGGTGGCGGTGCCGGGGTCGATTCCGAGGGCGAGAGTCATGGGCTTAAAAAGAGACCTCGGAAGTCAAAAAACTTCCGAGGTCTGGGTTCATCTTTATGCGGCTTCGAGCGCGGCCAGGGCTTCCTCGGAGACCTTGACGTTGTGGAACACGTCCTGCACATCGTCGAGTTCTTCGATGGATTCGATCATCTTGAGGACCGAAAGCGTGTCATCCACGTCGAGTTCGACTTCCTGCTTGGCGATCATGCGCAGGCCGGCCTCTTCGGGCTGGATCCTGACCTGGTGCAGCGCGTCGGCGATGGTCTTGAAGGCTTCGACCGGGCCGAAGATTTCGATGGTATCGCCGCCGTCGACCACGTCGTCGGCGCCGGCTTCCACGCCCAGTTCGAAGGCCTTGTCGAAGCCCAATGTGCTGGCGGGGAAGGCAAAGTAGGATTTGCGGTCGAATTGCCAGCCCACTGCGCCGGCTTCTGCCATGTTGCCGCCGGATTTGCTGAAGGCGTGGCGCAGGTCGGCCACCGTGCGGTTGCGGTTGTCGGTGACACAGGAGACCATCATGGCCGAGCCGTGCGGGCCGTAGCCTTCGAGGGTGATCTCTTCGAAGACGGCGCTGTCCTTGTCCTCGCCGGCTCCGCGTTTGATGGCGCGCTCGATATTATCCTTCGGCATATTTTCTGCGCGGGCCTTGTCCACTGCCAGCCGCAGGCGGAAGTTGGATTCGATATCGCTGCCGCCCGCGCGCGCCGCCATGACGATCTCACGCGACAAGCGGGTGAAGATCGCGCCGCGCTTGGCGTCGGCTACGCCTTTCTTGCGTTTGATGGTAGACCATTTGGAATGACCAGACATGAAAATCTCCTTGCGCCACAATCGTGGGAATTTTGAAAATAGCGGCGAAATTATACCATCACACAAAGAAACCCAGCCCCATGGCTTTGGGCCCGGCGTGGACGACGATGGCGGGCGGCAGTTCGTAGATGGGGATGTCGGGGACGGGGATGCGGGCTTGCAACTCCGCGGCCAGGACCTTGGCTTCTTCCTCTGCCGCGACCTGGATCACGCACAAGTGGGCTTCGTCGCCGCCCCGGCATTGCTCGGCGGCCACATCCATGAGACGGGCCAGCGCGCGCTTCCTGGTGCGTTGCTGCTCGAAGGATTCGACCTGCCCATTCCTGATTTGGAGGATGGGTTTGATTTCGAGCAATTCGGCCAGCAATTTTCTGGCGCCGCCAATGCGACCGCCCTTGGCCAGGTATTCGAGCGTGTCCACCAGGAAATACAGCCGCCCGTGGGGAATCATGTAATGGAGCCTGGTCACGATCTCGTCGGCCGGCCGTCCGGCCCTGGCCAGGTCGTCGGCCAGCAATACCAGCGTGCCGAGGTTGCAGGAGAGGGTCTGCGTATCCACAATGTGGATATCGGCGTCGGGGAAGTCCTGGGCGGCGGTCTGTGCCGAGCGGACCGTGCCGCTGGCTTTGGCCGTGGGCGCCACCACGATGACCGAATCGCCGTTTTCCGCGGCCTCGCGGAAGATGGGATGATACAGGGTCGGTTCGGGCGCGGACGTCTTGGGCAGGCCGGCTGAGGCTTTGAGTTTTCGCAGGAAGGTGGGGGTGTCGAGTTCGTCGTCGTCGTGATAGGCCTGGTCCCCGAAAACGACGACCTGGGGAATAAGCGGAATTCCGCGCGCGGCGAGCAACTCGCGCGGCAGGCCGCAAGTGGTGTCTGCAACAATCTTGACCATCATGACCTCCAGAATCAATCACTTCATTTTATTCTGGCGCAGGTCATACCGGCTATATGTGATTCATCCTTATTTTTGGGGCGGCGCAAGATGGAACGCTTGCAACTGGCAAACAGGCCACTGTCCATGCCAGGGCGCGCTCCGCGACGGTTGCGCCCGTGTCGAAGGGATGCATTGGGCTTGCCCGGGGGCCAATCGATGACAACACGATCAGGTTTCGCGGCAGGCTTTGTGCGGAAATGATGCGCTTCGACTGCGGGACGGAGGAATCCGTCGCGGAGAGCGGAATGGGCGGGAGGGCCGCCTGGCTTACCCCTCGATGGCCTTCTTCGTTGCGGCCAGGGTGGCCTCGAAAGCGGAGGACATCTGCTTCTTCATCATATCCTCCATGCCGGGCATCTTGGGCATGCCTGGAGGGGTGAGCATGGCATCCACCTGCAAGACCAGTTTCGTGCCGTCGCCGTCGGGTTCGAGCAGGTAGGTATTGGTCACGTCCGAGGCGGGCGGCGGGGCAAAGGTCTTGACGCCGAATTTGCGGTTGGGTTCGAAGGCCACCACCTCGTTCATGGTGTCGATGGTGCGTCCCATGGTGGTGGTCGAGATCTTGTAGCGCGTTCCGACCTTGAGCGGGCCGTCGACCTGGATGGCGGTGATGTACTGGCTCAATTTCTTCTGGTTTTCGAGATTGGTGATGAACTCGAAGACCGCTTCGACCGGTTTGCCGACTTGGGTGGAAAACTCTAAAATGGTCATGGATTTGGCTCCTCTTTGAAATGTGGCGAAAACGATACGCCCATTATATGGAGGCCGCCGTGAAAGGAAGATGGTAGGTTGGTCCTACGCCTTTTTCTCCAACACCACCAGCAGGCGGGTGGCGAACAGGGACGGGAAGGGCTGGAAGATTCTTTCCACAGCCTTCACCAGCGGGTAGGCCGCATCGGGATACAGCTGCGGGCCTGAGTACCCGCCTGAGCCGACGTAGGCCAGCGCGGCGATGCGTTTCACTTCCAGGATGTTCCAAGCCCCCAGACGGTCGGCAAAATGACCCTGCACGAAGATGCGCGTGGCGTTGCCCTGGGCGGCATAGTAGTCCATATCGTCGGCGGACCAGCCCTCGGGCGCGGACCACTGCAGGTCCGCCGCCCTGCCGATGGGTTCGACGTGCAGCGGCCCGTAGACGAGGTGCCCGAGCAGGCCCAGACCGGGTTCCATCAAAATGACGCGCCCGCCAGGCTGGAGCGCGCGCTGAAATTCCCGCAGGGCCGCGCCTGGGTAACGCAGGTGGTGGAACACGTCCACCATCAGCAGGTTGGCAAGCGAGGCGTCTGCGAAGGTCAACTGGTAGGCGTTCTCGACCCGATCCAGCCAGGGATAGGGGAACAGGTCGGTGCGGATGCAGTCGGGCAGGACCTCGCGGATGCTGCCCATGCCCGAGCCGAGTTCCACGCTCGGGCCGTTCACCCGGCTCAGGCGGAGCGCCATTGCCTGGTACAGGTCGGCGTAGACCCTGCGCAGCAACGGTTTGCGCTGCCAGAGCGCCTGGTTCCTGTCGATCAGGTCCTTGTGCAGGTCGAGGTTCATCTCAGTCCCTGGTGAAATGGCCGATCTCGTACACGCTGCCGATGAAGGGCGGAAGGGTCTGCATGGCTTTGACCGAGCGTTTGCGAAGGGCCTTTTCGGCGGCCTGCGCCACCTCGATCTCGGTCGAGAAGTGATGTTCGCGGATGTTGTAGCCCAGCAGGCGGAAGACGAAGACCATGAAGCGTCGCTCGACGGGTACGCCGTAGACGACCTGCCCGCCCGGTTTGAGCACGCGTTTGATTTCGGCGAAGGCCTGCTCCAGTTCGTGCGGGTTGAGGTGTTCGAGGATGCTGATCAGCAGCACGGTGTCGAACTGGTTGTCGGCGTAGGGCATGTGCAGCACGTCGCCGTTGCGCAGGTCGGGGTGGACGCCGCGCGCGGCGAAGACCTCCCTGACCTCGTTCACGTCGCAGGTCAGGTCGAGGCCGTAGATCTGCCGGTACATTTCGTTCAGGTTGAGGAAGGTCAATCCGCTGCCGAAGCCCACTTCGAGGATGCTTTCGCCGCCCCTGCATTCTGCCAGGCATAATTCCACGCGACGGCGGTACATGCCGCCGATGATGGGCAGGTAATAGAAGATGACCGAGTATATCTTTTGCACGCCCTTGTATTCCTGGTAGGGCAGTAACTTTAGTTTGAGGGGCATGGTTTTCCTTTGATTGACAGACCTGTTGTTTCTTACACAAACTTGATCCGCCTGGCCGCGAAGGCCACCATGCGCAGCAGCAGCAGGCCGTGCTTCCAGCGCGAGATGTTGGTGGACCCGTAGGTGCGTTCGCGGTAGCGGATGGGCAGGTCGATGATCTTGAGGTTGAGTTTGGCTGCGCCGAAGATCAGGTCGAAATCGCCGAAGGGGTCGAAGTCGCCAAAGTAGGCGCGGTGGGCGGCGATCTGCTCGTAGTCGGCGCGCCACAGGACCTTCGTGCCGCATAGTGTGTCCCTGATCGATTGGCCGAGCAGCCACGAAAAGGCCAGGCTGAAGAATTTGTTGCCGAGGAAGTTCAAGCCGCGCATGGCCTGCTTCTCCATCGGGTAGACCAGCCGCACGCCGTTGATGAACTCGCCCCTGCCCGAAACCAGCGCCTCGTAGAAGCGCGGCAGATCCTCGGGCGGAACGGTCAGGTCGGCATCCAGGATCATCAGCACGTCGCCCGCGGCTTTGTCGTAGCCCAGGCGCACGGCATCTGCCTTGCCAATGCCCGTCTGGCGGTGCAACTGCGCGGGGATTTCTGGATGGGCGGCCATCTCGCGTTGGATGGCGGCGAAGGTGTCGTCCTTCGAGTGGCCTTCGACGAAGACCAGTTCGGTCTCGCGTCCCATGCCGGGCGTGCGCTCGAAGATGGCGCGGATGTTGCCCGATTCGTTTCGCGCGGGGACGATGACCGAGACCTTCGGAGGCGCGGCCGGCTGGGGCGCGGGGCGGGCGATGACGAAATTCGCCAGGGCCAGCTCGCTGAACGGCCAGAAGCGCACCAGGAAGCGATTCGCGAATCCGCCCAGGGGCAGGGGCCAGAGCGCTTCGTTCGTAAAACGGATCGGTTCGAAGCCTGCCAGGTGCAGCATCCCGCTCACGTCTTCGCGCGTCAGCCAATTCTGGTCGAGGGTGGGGGAGGCCAGCCCCAGACGCTGCAAAATCGAAAGCGGAAATTCCCACAGGTGGCTGTAGAAATTGATGACCAGGCGCGTGCGCGGCGTACACAGCGGGCGCAGCTGCTCGAAGACGCGCTGGACGTCCCACAGGTCGTTGATGGTATCCGAAAGCAGGATCGCGTCGAAGGGGCCGCTCACCGCCGAGAGGTCGTGGGCGTCGGCCAGGACAAATTCCAATTCGGGGTGCTTGGCCCGTCCGCGCTGGATCATCTCCGCGGAGAAGTCCACGCCGAGGCCGCGGGACGGCTGGAGTGCGGCCAGCAGCCCGCCCTCGCCGCAGCCAATTTCGAGCACCCGCTGGCCCGGGTGGACCAGGAAGCGGAAGACCTCCCGCAGGCGGCGGTGATACCAGCCGCCGCCTCCGCGCCAGGACTCACGCCTTTGGGCGAGCGCGTCCCAGTGCGCGATGCGGGTGTGTTGATAGGCGCGGCCGGCCGCGTCGAAGATGGGTTTGGGATTCATGCGGGGCTGATTGTACGCGGGTGGGGGAGGTTTGCAAAGGTCCCTTTTTTGCAGTCAGGCCTTTGGCGTGACAGTTGATGGGTAGTAAAAAAATGCAGTAGAAAAAGGTCACGCTTGCAGCGTGACCTACTTTATCAAGTCGAGAACCGCCTGTACCGCCAGGGGTACTGCCGCGGCCACCTCGGGCGAGAGTTCCTCGGAGAAATCATGCACCGATTTGGCTTCGATGGCGACGACCGTGATGTCGTCTGGCAGGTCGAGTCCCATGCGGCGGCCGGTCTCCAGCGCGGTCAGCAGCGACGTGTCATGCACGGAGGCGGAGTGGCTGTCCATCGGGTTGGGCAGCTCGTTTAACGGGAACACGCTCAACGTCCCGACGGGGGCTTTTCCCGTTTCCATCGAGTCGATCAGGATGGCGCGCTGATAACCTTCCAGCCGTTCCATCAAAGAGAGTCCTCCGAGGGAGGCCGTTTCAAGAGCAGTGCTCGGAGGAAAGTGGGAAGCGGATAGCAGGGCCTCGACAACTTTCCATCCAACGCCGTCGTCGCTGAGGATGGGGTTGCCGAGGCCGATGATTAGGGTTCGCATGTTTCAAGTTTCACGTTGGTCGAAGGCCAAAAGTCCAAAGTTGCGCGACCTTTGACCTTCGACTTTTGACTTGCTACCTTTTCAGAACATCCATCACTTCACCGTCGGAATTCCGAATAGTGACCTCCAGCGGCATCTGCCCGGGCAGGGAGTGGGTGGCGCAGCCGAAGCACGGGTCGTAGGCGCGGAAGGCCATTTCGACCATGTTGAGCATCGGCTCGGTGACCACGGTTCCCTTATGGATCAGGCTGCGCGCGGCCTTGTTGATCGACATGCTGATGGGCGCGTAGTTGTTGGTGGTGCCGACGATCAGGTTGACCTGTTTGAGCAGGCCGCGCTCGTCGGTGATGTAGTGATGCGTGAGCGTTCCGCGCGGGGCTTCGACGATGCCGATGCCCTCGGTGGGAGTCTCGGTTGGGATGGCGTGGACGTGCGGCGAGGTGATCTCGGGGTCGCGCACCAGTTCCAGCCAGCGTTCGGCGGCGTAGAGCAGTTCGACCAGGCGCGCCCAGTGGATGGCGAGGCGTTGATGAACGGGTTTGCCGCCCAGTGTGCCGAAGAAGCGCTCGTACTCTTCCTGGGCAAGCGGGGTGGCCATGCCGTCGGCGGCGTTCAGGCGCGAGAGCGGGGTGGCCATGTAGACGCCCGAGTCCATGCCGTCGACAAAGCCCTTCCAGCCGACCTTCTTGAGGTACGGGAACTTGAGGTATGTCCACGGCTCGACGTGCTCGGCGATGTGTTCGGCGTAATCCTGGGGCGCGTACTTGATGAACTCTTTGCCCTCGGGATCGACCACGCGTACCTTGCCGTCGTAGAAGTTGATTTTGTTGTTCTCGTCCACCAGACCCATGTAATAGGTCTTGTGATTGTACACGTCGCCCAGGATCAAGTCGACGTACTGCTTGTTGCCCAGCACCAGGTCGGTGAAGAGCTTGAGCGAGAACTGGGCGAACTCGACGGCGTACTTGCCCATCTCTTCGATGTGGTCGCGCTGTTCGGCGGTGATGCCTTTGGTCAGGCCGCCGGGGATGGAGGTGCAGGGATGCACCTTGCGCCCGCCGATGATCTCGACGGTGTCATGCCCGAATTTGCGCATCTGGATGACCTTGCCGCCGATCTCCAGCCCGACTTTGTGGATGACGCCCAGGATGTTTCTCTCGGCGACGGGCGCGTCTGGCCCCATCACGAAATCGGGGCCGCCCAACGCGTAGAAGTGGGTGGTGTGGTCGGTGGCGTAGAAGGCCATGTAGAGCAGCTCGCGCAGCAGCTTGGCCGTGCGCGGCGGGTCGACATGGTAGACCATGTCCGCGGCCTTGGCGGCGGCCATGTGATGCGCCTCGGGGCACACGCCGCAGATGCGGTTGGTCAGCAGCGGCATTTCCTCCACGGGGCGGCCCACGCAGAAGCGTTCGAATCCGCGCAGCTCGGGGATCTGGAAGTAGGTATTGGCCACATCACCCTGGTCGTCCAGGAAGATTTCGATCTTGCCGTGACCTTCGAGGCGGGTGATGGGGTCGATGGTGATTCGTTGAGCCATGTTATGCCTTCTCCTTTTCCCATGCGGATTTGCTTGCCCGCAGCAGCGATCCCGCCAGGTTGAAGCGGTAGAACTGTCCCGCGGGGTCGGGGATGCCATCCAGGATGCGGTCGATCTCGTTGGGATCGGTCGCGTCGATGACCGAGGCAAAGGCCGAGATCAGGCGCGCGCCGTAATCGACGACGCCCTCGGCGGGGCCGTAGCAGCCGATGCACTGCGCTCCCGCGGTGGGGCAGCGGGCATTGCAGCCTGAGCGGGTGGCGATGCCATTGCACGGGATGCCCTGTTCGAGCAGGCACAGGTCGGGGTCGATCTCCTGGGTGAAGATGCGTTTGAAGGAGGTGATGGTCTTGAGGTTGCGGGTGCGTCCACATTCGTCACATACCGTGGAACCGCCCGCGCCGATGACCGCGCCCTTGGGCGGCAGTTCGGCCTTGCCTTGCAGCACCTGGATGACCAGGTCGATTACCGCCGCGATCTGGTGACTCTCGGGCGGGCAGCCAGGCATGTAGTAATCCACGTCCACCACCTGGTCGAGGGTCTTGAGGGTGGGATTCAGGGTCGGGATGTGAATGGTGCCTTCGGGCATGTCGTACGAGGAAACCGGGCGGATTCCGGTTGGATTGTCGGTGCTGACCGTGCTGTAGGCCGTATCCACCATATCCTTGATGGAAGAGAAGTTGGCCAGCCCGGGCACGCAGCCTTCGTTGGCGCACGAGCCGAAGGCGACCAGGATCTTGGATTTCTGGCGCAGCAGTTTGGCGATGTGCTCGTTCTCGTCGTTGCGGATGCCGCCGTTGAAGAGCGTCAGCAGGATCGAGCCATCTTCCATCGCCTCCACGTCCTTGTACTTGGCGTCCATTGCCACAGGCCAGAAGACGACTTCGAAGTTGGCGTCAAAATCCAGGATCTTCTCGTTGATGTTGAGCACGGCGATCTCACAGCCGCCGCAGGAGGCCGCCCAGTACATTGCAAATTTCGGTTTGTCGCTCATGCGGGCACCTCCTCCAACTCTACACTGGAAACGGGCAGCGCGTCACTGGGGATGCCCCAGTGCAGCGGGCCGAGCGCGCGGATTTCCTCCACGAAGATGTTGATCTCGGAGGCGAACTTGGCGCCTTCCGCGGCGCTGGCCCAGATCAATTTGACGCGGCCAGGCTCCAGTCCCAGGCCGACCAGCGTCCGCTTCAATAACTGGAAGCGGCGCAGGGCCTTGTAATTCTGTTCGAGATAGTGGCATTCACCGGGGTGGCAGCCCGTGATGATCACGCCGTCCGCGCCGCTGGCAAGGGCCTTGAAGACGAAGGTCGGGTCAAGGCGGCCCGAGCACATCAGGCGCACCAGGCGCACGTTGGGCGGATATTTGATGCGGGCCGTGCCAGCCAGGTCGGCGGCGCGGTATGAGCACCAGTTGCAGGTGAAGCCGATGATGGTGGGTTCGAATTTGTCTGTCATGGTTGCCTCCTACGCCGTCACAGGCTCATCGAGGTTCAGCATCAGCAGACCCTCGATCTGGGCCAAAACCTGGGCGTTGCTGAAGGCCGTGCCGCTGATGGCGCCCGCCGGGCAGGCCGCCACACAGGTGCCGCAGCCCTGGCACAGCGCTGCGTTGACCAGGCTGACCGCGCGGTCTTGGTCGAAGCTGATGGCGTTGTATGGGCACAGGTTGTTGCAGATGCGGCAGCCCGAGCATTGATCCTGGTCGACGCTGGCGCGCACCGGCTCGATGGAAATTTCCTTTTGCTGGATCTTGCCCAGCACACGCGCCGCCGCAGCCGCTCCCTGTGCCACGCTGGAGGGGATATCCTTGGGGCCTTGCACACAGCCCGCAATGTAGATGCCCTCCGTCATGGTCGAGATGGGATCGAGTTTGGGATGCTTTTCGATGAACCAGCCGTCTGCCGAGCAGGACAGCCCGAAGCGTTTGGCCGTTTCCTTGGCGTCGTAGCGCGGCTGCAAGCCCGTCGACAGGATGACCATGTCGACAGGGATGCGGCGCTGCTTGCCCGCCAGGGTATCCTCCACCTGCACGATCAGCTTGCCGTCCTCGTCGGGTCGGCGCGGAACGTCGGTGACTTCGGCCACCTTGCCGCGCACGAAGAGCGTCCCTTCTTCGAGCACGCGTTGGTAGAACTCATCGTAGGCCTTGTAGGCCGTGCGCATGTCGATGTAGAAGTTGTAGACGATGGCGCCCGTCCGCTCGTGGACGAGGTGCGCGAACTTGAGTCCCTGCATACAGCAGATGACCGAGCAATAGTTGTTGAAGTTACGGTCACGTGAACCCACACAATGCACGATGCCGACCGCCTTGGGCGTGGTCTTGCCGTCGCGCAGGACGATGTTGCCGTTGGTCGGGCCTGCCGCGTTGCTCAGGCGCTCGAACTCCAGGCTGGTGAACACGTTGGGCAGGCGTCCGTAGCCGTAATTGGTCACGCGGCGCGCGTCGAACAGGTCGTAGCCCGTCGCCAGCACGATGTTGCCCACTTGCAGGGTCAGGATCTCATCCTGTTGTTTGAAGTCGATGGCATTGGTCGGGCAGAATTTTTCGCAGGCCTTGCAGGTGCCCTTCTCGAAGTACGTGCAGTTCGCCACATCCATCACGGGGTACTTGGGCACGGCTTGCGGGAACGGTGTGTACACGGCCTTGCGATAGCCGAGTCCCGCTTCGTACACGTCGTCGATGACTTTCTTCGGGCATTTTTCCTGGCAGATGCCGCAGCCCGTGCATAACTCCTCGATGATCTTGCGCGCTTTCTTGCGCACGGTCACGGTGAAGTTGCCCACGAATCCGTCCACCTTTTCCACCTCGCTCCAGGTCAGCATCGTGATGTTGGGATGCGTGCCCACCTGCACCATCTTGGGGGTCAGGATGCAGGCCGAGCAGTCCAGGGTGGGGAAGGTCTTGTCGAACTGGGCCATGTGCCCGCCGATGGAGGGTTCGCGCTCGACCAGGTAGACGTGGTAGCCCGCGTCTGCGATTTCGAGCGCCGCCTGGATGCCCGCGATGCCGCCGCCCACCACCAGTGAATCGGGGTGAATCGGCACGCGCAGCGGTTCCAACGGCGCATGGCGGATGACGCGTTCCACGCCGCCCGAAACCATCGCCTTCGATTTGGCCGTGGCCTCGGCCTTGTCGGTATGCACCCACGAGACCTGCTCGCGGATGGAAACCAGCTCGCACAGGTATGGGTTCAAGCCCGCATTCTTGCAGGCCGTGCGGAAGGTGGCCTCGTGCAGGTGGGGCGAACAGGCCGCCACCACCACGCGCGTCAGTCCCAGTTCCTTGATGTCCTTCTCGATCAACTCCTGGCCGAGGCTGGAGCACATGAACTTGTAATCGCGGCCAATCACCACGCCGCGATGCTGCAACTGGCTGGCCGCCCACTCGGCCACGTCCTGGACGTCCACCACGCCTGCGATGTTCGTGCCGCAGTGGCAGACGTAGACTCCAATTCTTTCCTCGGACTTGGGTCTGGTCTCGTTATGTTGAGTCATTTCAGCACCTTACCCTTTTCCGTATGCATGTTGCGCGGCGGAAGCGGAGCAGGCATCGGCAGGCTGCTGTCCTTCTTCGGTTTGGCCGTCCCAGCGGAAGCCTCGGCGGGATGTTCGATGCCGATCTTCGCCAATGCGCCGCGCGCGCTGACCAGTTCCTGCCCGAAGCCCAGGTCTTTGGCTTCCAGCCCGAAGGCCAGGCCCATCAACTGGGTGAAGAACACGATGGGCATGCGGAAACTTGTGTTGAATTTCTTGTTGGTCTCGCTCTGGTAGGCATCCAGGTTCATCTGGCACATCGGGCAGACCGTGGTCATGATGTCGGCGTGATGCGCATCCGCGGCGGCGATGAGACGGCGGATCAACTCGAAGGCCGTGTCGGGGCTGATCTGGGTCATGTGGCCGCCGCAGCATTCGGTCTTGAGCGGGAATTCGATCACTTCCGCGCCGAGGGCCTTGAGCAGCAGGTCGAGTTCCACGGGATATTCGTGATCCGACCAGCGATGTTCGTAGTCGGGCCGCGGCACCATGCAGCCGAGGTAGGGCGCCACGCGCAGTCCCGTCAACGGGCGGACGACCTTGCTCTTGATGGCGTCCAGCCCGATGTCATAGACCAGCACATCCAGCAGGTGGCGGATGTCGAGCGAGCCAGGCTTGTAGGAGAGTCCGCCCGCGGCCAGCGCCTCGTTGACGTGCTGTCCGAGCACGGGTTGTTCCTGCATGTAGTAGTCGGCCTTGGCGAGGTTGAGGTAGCAGGCCGAGCAGGGCGCGACCACCGTGCGGGTGCCGTTGGCCTGTTGGGCGGCCAGCGCCAGGTTGCGCGAAATCAGCGCATAGGCCGGGGTCAACTTGATGCCGAGATATTCGGTTGCGCCGCAGCAGTTCCAATCGTCGATCTCCTGGAGGCGGAGGTCGATGACGCCCGCGATGGCCTTGAGGGAGTCGTAGTAGGCGCGGGCGCTGGATTCCATGGAGCAGCCGGGGTAGAGGATGTAGCTGTCGCTCATGAGGTTGCCTCCACTTCCTTGGCGCGCTTCAGGATGGCCTTGAGCTGGCCGATGCCCTTGATGCGTGTGGGCATCATGCTCATGCGCTGTTTGGTCAACATGCCGATCCCCATCGGGGCCATGTTGGGCAGGCGCAGCGGAAAGTGCTTGAGGTAATGCCTGGTTGCCAGCCCGAATTCAAAACTGCGTCCGTACTCCTCGACCATATCCACGAAGGTCTGTGAGAAGTCGGGCGCAGTCGAGTCCTGGTAGAGCTTGGCTTCGATGGCCATTCCTTTTAGGGTGTACATCACGTCCGCGATGTGCACGTTTTGCGGGCAGCGCACCACGCAGTGATAGCATGAGACGCAAATCCAGGGCGTGTTGCTCATCAATGCCGCCTGACGCATCCCCGCCCTGAGCATTGCGAACAACATGCGCGGTGTGTGGTCCATGTCTGCCTCTGAGGGGCAGGATCCGCCACACGTTCCACATTGGATACACATCTCCAGCCTCGAAACTCCTGCTGTGCGATGAGAGACTTCCCCAAGCAGGGAGAGATCCTCGATCTGCTTGGGAGGCGCCGATGCGCGCTCCTGTTCCACGGTTTGCATGTGCCCTCCTTATAAGAGGATATAAGTTGATGTTATTGTTTTACAATATTTTTTGACATGATTCAATAGTGAGGTATGTCACAAATGTTCAGACAAGGGCCTATTAAAGGAAAAGATTGTCTGAACATCTTCGACCAAAACTGAGAGAGCGAGCCTCGAACGCGCCTCCCGCACATACGACCGGCCGACGAATTGCAGATTTGTCGGTTTTTCTGGCTGAAAATGCGCCCTTTTTGATAGTTCCTGAGAGTCGGCGTAGATAGAATACCATGCAGACGATTCAAACAAGGAGTCAAATTCATGGAAATTCCGCGCCACTGGCGTCTCAAACAGCAGCGATATGGCCTGGTCGGGGAGGTTTGTCCCCATTGCGATGCCAAAATCTTCCCCCCGCGCGACGTCTGCCCAAACTGCGGCGACGAAGCCAAAACCCCTTACACTTTTAGCGGCAAGGGCGAAGTGTATTCCTACACCACCATCTATGAGGCGCCCACCGGCTTTGACAGCAACGCGCCCTACACGGTCGCCCTGGTAAAACTCGAAGAAGGCCCCGTAATCACCGCCCAGTTGACCGACCTGGGCGATGAACCCGTCTCCATTGGCATGCCCGTGGAAATGGTCACCCGCAAAATGCGCAATGACGGCGACGAGCGCGGGTTGATCGTATACGGGTATAAATTTCGGCCCGCTGTCGCGGCATAATAGCCTTGAAACATCATCGCCCTATCCATCCATGGATAGGGCGATTTTTTTTATCCAGAAAAGTCGGCGCGGCGGGATTTCAACGCGCAGGTTGATCGGCAATACGATACAACACAAACCCATCGCCTTCGGCGGCAACGGGATATTGCTCCAGGATCTTCTTCAGGTCTGGCTGTTTGTCGAGCTGGCCGAAGGCGGTCACGAGGAAATAGTCCCTGCCCGCGGTGATCTCGTCGAAGCGGGATGCGGTGTCGCGGTCGGCGTTGCGCACGTCTGCCAGGTCGGTGTTGAGCGGCCACAGGCTGACCCTGCGCCAGCCCCACAGCATCAGGCGGTAGCCGTAATCCTGCGTCAGCCCAATCACGTCCGCGTCGGCGGGGATGGACTCCCCGATTGCGGCCCAGACCTTCGGCTCATCGCGGAAATTTTCGGCGACAAGGATGGAGCGCGCCACCCAGGATTGGTACCCGACCAGGACAAGGATCACCGCGATGAAGGCAAAGCGCGACCCCCGACCCTGGCCTGCCGCCGCTTCGAACAGCGGATTCAACGCCCCAGCCAGTCCCAACGCGAGGATCGGAATCAGTTGTATGTGATAGTAGCTGTGCGTGTACATCTGGAACGGAAGTGTAAACCCGTAGGCCAGGTACCCGATCCACAGGCCGACCAGCAGCCAGCGCAGACGCGGCGGCGCGAGGAAGATGCCCGCCAGGCTGGCGAAGAGCACCGTCAGCCCGAAGAGACTGCCGAGGAAGGCCAGCCACTTCGAGTAAAAGTCCGTGGTGGTGACGAGTTGGAACAAGGCCGCCGACCAGTTGAAGAAATACTCCGTCGAGCGGCCCGAGTTGAGCAGCACATAAAACGTCAGCGCGGGGAGGACCATGAGGAACCCCATCGCCCAGACCTGCTTCGACTTCCAAAAATTCCAGCCCAGCGTGGAAAGCACCAGCGCAATCGCAGCTGCGCCCACGAAGAAGGCGATGACGATCTTTACCAGCGTGGCCAGGCCGAGGAACAGGGCGGCGAGCAGGGCCCATTTCCAAGTCTCTTTTTTGGAGTCGGGCAGCTTGCTGCCAGAACGCGCAGGAGCAAGCTCCTGCACTCCAGAAGATTCAGACCAGCGATAGAGGAAATAAATTCCCACCACAAACGCAGAAGTCATCAGCGGGTCGGGCTGGAAGGAGCGGCTGGCCTGCACGGAGAACGGCAGGACGAGGTAAAACGTCAGCGCGCCCAGTGCGGCCCACGGAGAGGCGGCGCGGCGCATCAGGTCGAATAACGCGACTCCCGCCAGCAGCCAGAACAGGGTTTGCCAGATGCGCGGGACGGCGTAGCTCTCGCCGCCTGCAACGCGATACGTCCACGCGACCAGGGTCTCGATGATGGGCGGCTCGTACTGTCCCACCGTGCGGTGAAAGGACTCGGTCAGGGCTAGGGTTTGCGGGTCGACGTCAGGCAGTAGATGATAGTAGATGTCGCGGGCAACGAGGGTGTTGCGCAGCTGGCGCGAGGTGTGGAAATCCAGCGGCGGGTCGGTCAGGTCGAGCAGGCGCAGAATCCCGCCGAGGGCGAGGAGCAGGATGAGGAGGGGGAGCCAGGGGCGGGTTTTCATCGGCGGGTCAATGTTGAACGTTTAACGTTTAACGTTCGAAGAGCGAATTGTAGTCGACTTTGGGGAAGATGGTCAGCTTGCCGCCGACAGTCGCATCCAGCACTTCGCGACCCGCCTTCTGATAGGCGTCGCGGGCCAGGGCGTAGCCGATCTCGGACGTGTCGAGGTCGGGCAATTGCCAACGGAAGCCTTTGCTGAAGTAGCGCGGATCGAAGTGGTTGGGATCATCCCCGTCCGAGACGACGGTCTTGTTGGCGTCGCCCTTGCTGGTGAAGTTGTGATCCACGCCGATCAGGATAACCTGCTCGAAACCCATGTAAAAGGCCAACTGCAGCGCCACGTTGGTGACGGTGGCGCCTTCCCACACACGGCGGGTCAGGTCGTAGGCGAACTGCGGCCCCGTGTAGGTGGTGTGCAGGAAGACCATGTCCTCGGGCAGGCGCTGGAAATGACGGTTGGAATGCCAGGCCAGGAACTTGGGAATCGGCAGGGCGGCAATCTCCCCGGCGCATTGCTCGATGACCAGGTCATTGATCGAGGCGAAGTAGGTGGTGGTGAATCCCAACTCGGGGAACATCAGGTAGATACGATTCATCCCGAAGGTGTATTCATCCTTGAGCTTCGACAGGTCGGTCTGCTTGAGGCTGGGGCCGTTGCCGATGATGAAGCAGCGCTGGCCTGCGTGGATGTTGCGATACTCGTACATCCGTCCGCGGCTCTTGCGCCGCCAGGGATGCAGGTAGGCATCAGGCACCTGCGGCAGTCGGCGGATGGCGTCATAAGTGTTCTTGACGGTTTGCAGGACAGGGGTGGGGAGGAGGGATTTGAGGGTTTGTTTCATGGGGAAAGGAAAGAGGGGAAGACGTAATTGGTTAATGGTTATTGAAAAAGATGTGGTGCGTATTGCTTGATCTGTTGGCCAAGTTCAGTGTCACGCCAATTTCTGGAAAAGTCTTCCAATGGAATACGGACTTCTTTCCCATAACCGCAAAAACTTTGCCAGCCTTTTATGACTGCCTTGTTCCTGGGCGCACAAATACAATCCTGAGGCCAGTTGGTGTATTGATAGGTATCGATTCTTTGAGCATCATTCCATTTCACAGTGACAACCATACCGAGGCTTTGAAAAGTGATTTCTTGAGGCGTGATAATGATTTTCTGTACATAAGAGTCAATAATCTTCTCAACAGCAAGCAAAAGCATCCCAAGACCAGCTACATACACCGTGACACTCAACCATCTATACTGGGTCATGACGGAGAACCATTGCTGCAAGATCATGGTTTCTCTAAACAAAATCAACCCAAATGCGCCTAGCATATTGAACTTGAAACTCTTGGGAGAGAGAAGATACTCGGTTTTCATGCTATTTTCCTGTGCATTCAATCAGCTACCATGTCATAAACGTCGCAAGGGACAAGCCGCTTCTTTCCTCTTTCATCTTTCTTCAATCTACTCCGTACTTAACCTCGCCGTCGCGCCGCCGTCGACCACCAGCGCCTGATCCGTCATGTAGGAGGACTGTTCGTTATCCGCGAGGAAGTAGATGGCGTGGACAATCTCGGTGGGCTGGCCGACTGTGCTTAAAAGGGTGCTTCGCAAAAGCAGGCTCTTTGTGCTGACACAGTTACGCCAGAGCATGCGCATTCCGCTTGAACTCTGGCGTAATCATTCATTCATCGATGGTCTTGTTTAGTAGACAACAATCGAGGTCAGCCTGCCTTCGTTTCCACGACTTTCTCTTTCAGCCAAAGATTGACGAGCGTTTCTGTGGAAATGCCGCGAACGTGCGCCAATTCTTCAAGGTCTGAAAGCAGATCAGGCTCAACAGGGATTGCAACAGTAACCTGGAAATCCACATCGGGCGCGTTGGAATCATCGAAATCGGTAAAGTCATGCTTATCCCAGAACTCACCCATTTTTTCGGTGCTGCTGGTTTTGGAAATCGAACTTTTATTTTCGGCCATAGGATTTTCGCTCTTTCTGACTCATGTCTCGCGCGCTGATTATGATGGCGGTATTGTCGGCTGGCTTGTATATGAAGAAAACAGCCAGATACCGTCCTTCAAAAGTCTGTCCAAACGCTGCGTATACATCTTCGCCTTCGATGTGCCCTTTCTCGGCAAAACGCATCCTGGGACGGTTCAGCAAAGCCTGCCTTGCCTCACGCTAGTTGACGTGATGCTTCTTCGCCAACTTCTCTTCGATAACGTCAGGGCAAACGATGTAGTCGATCTGCATGAGGGCTGCTTTCTTCCAATATTATACAGCCAAAACTTGCGCATTACTCCGTGCTCAATCTTGCTGTCGCGCCGCCATCCACCACCAGCGCCTGACCCGTCATGAAGGAGGACTGTTCGTTATCCGCGAGGAAGTAGATGGCGTGGGCGATCTCTTCGGGCTTGCCCACCTTGCCGTTGACGGTTTTGCGCGCCAGGTTGTCGAGGCGCTCCTGCATGTCGCCGTGACCGACGTGGCCGCGGTCGAGTCCCGCGCGCAGCATGGGCGTATCCACCGCGCCTGGCAGGATGGCGTTGACGCGGATGTTATCGGGCGCAAACTCGATGGCCATGGCGCGGGTCAGGGCCAGCATCCCACCCTTGGAGGCGGCGTAGGCGGCGATGTTGGCCGAGGTTTGGATGGCATGCACCGACGAGACGTTGAC
>JBMOMS010000002.1:0-4441 GCA_049324895.1 Chloroflexota bacterium | reverse complement strand
AGAAAATAAATAAGAGAAGCAAGATTATTCACCCATCAACAAGGAGATATACAATGAAAGCGAATTTCCATACAAGACCGTCTACGAAAGCCTTGATTGCTTTGGCTGTGGCATTTGTATTCATATCCGCTTCTTCGGCTTCCTCAACTCAGGCATCCCCAAGTGTAATAGATCCCGACCCGCGTCGCCTCACCATGTGCGGAAGGCATCGCAAGTGGCTGCGGAAGCGGCAACTACTGCCCAACTTCTCCAGTTACGCGCGCCCAAATGGCAGAGTTCCTGGTGAAAACCTTCAACCTGCCATAAACCTTCACTGGATTTACCGTCGGAAGACGCACCCCCATCCACCGCCCCGCCGCGACATCCTCACGCCGGCGGGGCGGTTTCGATGACGCCCATCCAGGCGCCTGCACAATTACAAAAGTTTCGACGCCGTAAGCATTGAATTTACCCTGCCAGGGCCTCCGCGTCGGTGGGAGTACCAAACGCAACTCCCTCCACAGACGAATCGATGCGGCGGATCAGGCCGAGCAGCACATTTCCGCTGCCCAGCTCGACGAAGGACTGGATGCCCTGCCCGATCAGGTATTGCACCGACTCGGTCCAGCGCACGCGCGAGGTATGCTGCGCCACCAGGTCCCAGCGCAATTGCTCCGCCGAGGTGATCGGCTCGGCCTTGACATTGCTGATGACCAGGATTCTCGCGGCCCCCATCGGCGCGGCCCTGACGGCGGCTTCGAAATCCGCCTGGATGGGCGCCATCAAGGGCGAGTGCGCCGCGATGCTGACCGCCAGCGGGATGGCGCGTTTGGCGCCCGCCGCCTTGGCTCCCGCAATGGCGCGCTCCACAGCCGCCTTCGCGCCCGAAATGACCACCTGCCCGGGACAGTTGTCGTTGGCCACCTGGACGATCTCCGCCTCGCTGCTGGCCTGCGCGCAGACCGCCTCCAGCGCGGGGATGTCGAGGTTGAGCACGGCCGCCATGCCGCCCGGGGCGATCTCACCGGCGTACTTCATCAGCTCACCGCGGCGGCGCACCAGTTGGAGTCCGTCGGCGAAGGGCAGCGCGCCCGCCGCCGTCAGCGCCGACAACTCGCCCAGGGAATGTCCCGCCACGGCGGCGGGGACGAAGTCAGGATAAAGCTGGGAGAACACCCGCAGGGCCGCAATGGAATGAACGTACAGCGCGGGCTGGGTGTTGACGGTTTCGTTCAATTCCTCCGCGGGGCCGTCCCACATCAACTGCGAGAGGGAAAAACCCAGCAGGGTATCGGCTTCCTCAAAGGTCTGCCTGGCAATGGGATAAGCCTGGGCCAGGTCGCGCCCCATGCCCACGGCCTGGGAGCCTTGCCCGGGAAAAACAAAAGCGGTCGTCTTGGGATTGAGATTCATATCGATTTCCTTTGCCCTTTAAACACAAACGGGCCGTGTTGGTCACGGCCCGTCGGAAAGCGGGGAAGAATTATGAAGCGGATTTCTTTTCTTTTTTGACTTCCATCACTTCACGACCGTCGTAGAAACCGCAATTGGGGCAGACGGTGTGCGGCAGGCACATGGAACCACAGTTCGAGCAGGCAACGGTATTGCGGGCTACCAGCGCATCGTGCGCGCGGCGGCGGTCACGGCGGCCTTTGGAATGTTTACGCTTTGGATGGGGCGGCATGATCTTTCTCCTTTATGACAAAAACATGCCGGGCAAACGCCCGGCGGATTTTCCAGACAAGCGGGCAGATTATAGCGGCATCAGGCGCAAGCGTCAAGGAAAAATCCTGTGAATTGTATGGAAACCCGCCCGCGCCCAAAACTCCCCCAAAGGTCGCGCCGTCCATTCAAACCCATAGTAAAATCATAGGTATGGAAGTACAAATCGCAGTTGCCAAGGTCAACAAGTATGCCGTCTCCGAAAGCGGGGACACGCTGGAGGTTGTCGAACGCCCAACGGGTGGCGTGTCGGTGGTGCTGGCCGACGGGCAGACCAGCGGGCGCGGCGCCAAAGCCGTCTCGATGATGGTCGTCCGCAAGGTGATCGGGCTGCTGGCCGAAGGCGTGCGCGATGGGGCCGCCGCCCGCGCCGCCTCGGACACGCTCTTCACCGACAAGCAGGGCAAGGTCACCTGCACACTCAACATCGCCTCGGTGGATATGCTGACCGAGACCATCGTGCTCACCCGCAACAATCCCTCGCCCATGTACATCTGCCGCGGGGAACAGGTCGACTGCCTGTGCGAGGAAAGCATCTCGCTCGGCACCTCGCGCAACGTGCGCCCGCTCATCTCGGAACTCGAACTCGAGCCTGGCCTGACCATCGTCCTCTACACCGACGGCCTGACCCATGCGGGCGAACGGCGCGGCCAACCCATGGATGTAGGCGAAGCCATCCGCTCGGTGCTGGAGGATCAAATCCCCTCGCCGCAGGAACTGGCCGACGCCCTGCTGTCCCACGCCGTGCGCCTGGACGACAACCGTCCCGCCGACGACATCTCGGTGGTGGTCATCCACGTCAGGCGGCGGAGCGGGGACGACGTGCGCCGCATGTCGGTGCGGCTGCCCCTCCAGGCCAGGCGGGTGGGATGAACTCCCGGCTTCGCCAGTGGAAGGCCTCCTGGCGGGACACGCTCATCCTGCTGCGGGAGTTTCGCGCCCCGGTGTTATGGTTTGCCGGCGGCATGTTGGGCGGCGGGTTGCTCTATCGCTGGCTGGCGGCCCTGGTGGGCGAGCCCACCTCCAGTTACGCCGAGGCGGTCTACACCGTGCTGACCGCCACCTTCCTGCAGCCGCTGGGAGATTTCCCAAACCACTATCTCCTGCAAGCCTTTAATTTTGTCATGCCCGTCTTCGGCATCAGCGTCCTGGCACAGGGCCTGGCCGATTTCGGCAGCCTGCTCTTCAACCGCCGCTCACGCAACAAGGAATGGGAAATGGCAGTCGCCTCCACCATGAACAAACACATCGTCCTGATCGGCCTGGGCCACCTGGGCTTTCGAGTCGCCCTGAAATTGCACGAGATGGGCGAAAACCTGGCCGTCATCGATTTCAAGGCCGACCCCGACGCCGTGGCCGTCGTGCGCGCCAAAGGCATCCCGGTCATCCCCGACGACGCCACGCGCCAGTCGGCCCTCGAAGCGGCCAACATCCAGGACGCGCGCGCCATCATCCTGGCCAGCCAAAACGACGCCATGAACCTGCAAATCGCGCTCAAGGCGCGCAGCCTCAACCCGAACATCCAGGTGGTGGTGCGCATCTTCGATGAGGACTTCGCCCACGCCCTGCAGGAGCAATTCGGATTCAACGCCATGAGCGCCACCGAGATGGCCGCCCCGCTTTTTGCCGCCGCCGCCGCGGGCGCCGACGTATCCAGCCCCATTTCGGTCGAGGGCCAGCAGCTCAGCCTGGCGCGTCTCGTAATCAAACCCATTTCCATACTGGCAGGCAAAACGGTCGGCTTCATCGAAGATACCTACCACCTCAACATCGTCTTCCTGCGCCGCGACCACCACTCGCACCTGCACCCGACCGATTCCCATCCCGTCCAGGCCGGCGATACGCTGGTGGTGCTGGGCGGCCCCAATGAGCTGAATCGCCTGATGCACGACAATGACTGAGGACCCCGCCCCTCCCTCGCGCCCCAGACCCCTGGTCGGCGTGGTCGGGCCGTGCGGCTCGGGAAAATCCACGCTGATTGCCGGGCTGGAGGCGCGCGGCTACCCCTGCCGCCACATCGCACAGGAGCATTCCTACGTCAAGGATATGTGGCAGCGCCTCAGCCATCCTGAGGTCCTGATCTTTCTGGATGCCTCCTTCCCCGTCAGCACCGCCCGCCGCCAACTGAACTGGCTGGAACGGGACCACGCCGAACAGCAGCGCCGCCTCTCGCACGCGCATCAACATGCCGACCTGATTGTGGATACCGACAGCCTGACGCCCGCCCAGGTACTGGAGCGGACGCTGGCCTTTCTGGAGGAACATTTCCCATGAGACGCCTGATCCCCCTGCTCCTGACCCTCGGCCTGCTGGCCGTTGCCTGTCAAGCTCCCAACCCCAGCCCTACCCCCACCCCCCTCCCAACCGCAGACCCCAGCCAGCCCCTCGACCGCGCCCTCTTCCGCGACGGACTGGTCGAGGCCAGCCAGCCCATCCTGGATGGCCTCCCAGGCGCCAGCGAATATCGCCTGGAACTCGAAATTGCCGACGATTTGCTGCACGTCACGGGGCAGGAGATTCTTCGCTACACGAATAACGAAAATCTGCCCCTGGACGAAGTGCGGCTGCGCCTGTTCCCCAACCTGCTGGGCGGCGACATGCGGGTCACGAACCTGCGCGTGGATGGAGTTTCCGTCACGCCCCAACTCAGCCTGAACGACAGCCTGCTGACTGCGCCCCTGCCCGCCCCGCTCGCGCCCGGCCAGAGCACCCAACTGTCGATGGACTTCAGCGTCACCAT
>JBMOMS010000001.1:0-4561 GCA_049324895.1 Chloroflexota bacterium | reverse complement strand
GCGTGAACAGCCCGCAGGCCGCCTGGGTCAGGCTGAGAACGAGCATGGCGATCCAAAGGTTTCGGAACATTTTTTTGGGCATGGATGGATTCTCCTCGAGATGATTTTTACACCCGCAGGACATCTCCCGTCCATGCTTTGTTCCGCGAATCGAGTGAGACTTTGGTCATGGTTGGGCTTTGCAAAAACGACTCATCCCTCGCCCAGGCGTTCCACGCGCTGGCTGACCAGCCAGGGCGGGAGGATGGTGCAGGCCAGGCTGACGCTCCCGCCGACCAACAATCCGAGCAGGTAGCCGTAGATTGTGGGCAGGTTCAGGAAGTTCGCCAGTCCCAACGGGGCGATGAAGAGAAAGAAGGAAAGAGGCAGGAAGAGCATGGTGATGATCTGTCCCAGGCAGCCCATGCCGCCTGCGTTGATCTTGCGCGGATCGTCCCAAGTAAAGTTGGCGCCGGCCGCGCCGAAGGCCAGCAGGATGCCCGCCATGCCCGCCTGGCACAACAGCATGGCAACCAGGCCATACAAGAAATCGACAATCGACATGCCCTGGATGAGCGCGATACCCGCCAGGAAGACCAACCCCAGGCTGACGGTGGGCAGGTAGGCCACCAGGAATTTGGCCGCCAGCAGTTGCGAACTGCGCACAGGAGCCACCTTCAGCATCCAGTAGCTTTTGCCTTCCTGCGAGAAGCCCATGCCCGCCAGGCGCGAGAGCAGCGTCCAGCCGACGAAGAGCGACATGCCCACGTTGCCGTAGGCCAGCACCAGGCGCATCGAATCCATGAACCAGTTCGGCGCCTCGCCGCGGCCTGCGGGGATCTCGCCCGAGTTGCTGAACAGAATGAAGCTGTAAATGACACCCATGATGAGCGGCGTGATGAGCTGCGACAGGTTGCGCAGATCCCGCCACAGGGTGACGAAATCCTTTTGAACGATGCCAAGCACGGGGGCGGACAAGAGTCGGGAGAGGAATCCCATCGAGGCGGATGATGCCTCCGCCTGGACCGGGCGCGGGGTGCGGAGCGTCTTCTTTTTCGTCGTCACCACCTGCATGCCCGCCCAGCCTGTGTAGTACCAGCGTTCGGCGGTGTTGAGCGCGAACCAGAATACGACAGCGGAGATACCCACGGTCAGGACGACCAATCCCAGCCCTTCGGGCCAGCGGCCTTCGCCCACGGCCACCAGTCCGCGGCCGGCCCAGTTGAGCGGCAGCCAGGGCGTGCTGGCGGCGGTCATCACCCCGCTGACCTGCTGGCCCGTGATGTTGGCATTATCGCCATAGGCATTGGCTACGTTGCCCATCTGCGAGCAGGTGAAGCCGAAGATGGCGCCGATGAAGCCGAGGATTTCGGCGGCGCGGCGCGGCGGCAGGATGCGCACCACCAGCATGACCAGCAGGGCCGAGATGCCCGCCGCGGCCAGCGCCAGCAATATCGTCACCAGGATTACCAGCGGGTAGAAAAGGAAGTTGTAGCCTTGTGCCCAGGCCAGGCCGTAGAGCGTCGGCAGGCCGAAGAGGCAGATGAGCGCAAAGTTGGGCAGGATGGCCTGCAGCAGCTTGGCCATGAACACCGCGCGGATCGGCACAGGCGAGGCCAGCAGGAAGTCCATGTCACCCGAGAGGTACAGGGCTTGCAGCAGCACGCCGAAGCTGGTGAGAAGGATGCCCATGAACAGCGCGGTCAGCGTCAGGGCGGGAATCATGCGCAGGAAGGGCAGGATGTCCATCTGCACGTATTGGGCCAGGTCGGGCGAAGACAGGAATTCGAGCAGCAGCTTGCTCATCACGAACAGGAAGACCGCGAAGCCCAGGATCATCAGCCACAGGACAATCATGCCGATCTTGCGGCCGATCTTCGCGTGGCGAAATCCGTTGAAGGTGATGCGCACGCGCAGGATCAACAGCTTCCAGACCGCGGGCAGGATGCGCGGGTCGGGAGCGGGAACGGTGGGGTGGAGCGGGACGGCGTTCATTTCAGGATGTCGGCGATCTCGGCCTCTTCCACGCCGCCGGTCAGCCCGAGGAAGATGTCTTCGAGACTGGTCTGGCCGGTTTGGTCGAGGGTGCGCAATTCGTCCATGGTGCCGACGGCCACGAGCTGGCCCTTGTTGATGATGCCGATGCGGTCGCACATGCGCTCGGCGATTTCGAGGATGTGCGTGGAGAGCATGACCGCCGCGCCGCGGTCGGCCATCTGGCGCAGGATGCCCTTGATCAGGCGCGCGGACTTCGGGTCGAGGCCGACGGTCGGCTCATCGAGGACGAGCACCTTCGGGTCGTGCATCAGCGCGGCGGCCAGGGAAGCCTTCTGCTGCATCCCGTGACTGTACGAGTCGACCGTGTCGTCGGCGGCGGACGTCAGGTCGAAAGTCTTGAGCAATTCATCGATGCGGCGGACGGTCTGCTGGCGGTCGAGGTTGTACAGGTCTCCGACGAAGCGCAGCAGTTCGCGTCCGCTCAATTTGGCGTACAGGTTGGGGGTGTCGGGCACGTATCCGCTGGAGGCCTTGGCCAGCATGGGCTGGGACTGGACATCGTAGCCTGCCACTTTGACGGTGCCCGAGGTGGGTTGCAGCAGGCCGACGATCATTTTGATGGTGGTGGTCTTCCCTGCGCCGTTCGGGCCAAGGAAGCCGAACACCTCGCCGCCGTATACTTCGAAGCTGACATTGTTGACGGCAACCTTGTCGCCGTAGCGTTTGATCAGGTTGCGCGTTTCGATCAGGGTTTCAGACATGGTTTCTCCAGGGGAGTTTGTTTTCGGTGGATTCCCTTTATTGTATACGCAAGTGGGACGAATGGGGTGTCGCAAAATCGTCGTCCCGATGCGCACATCAAAAAGGGTCTCTCTTCGGGATAATCAGGGTTTTACAAAAATACTCATTTTGTGTATAATATAAGTATGGATGCAAAAACGAAGATACCTCATCTTGACACCTTACGGAAGATCCTGTCAGAGCAGAATGGGCTTATTCTGACATCTGACCTGGCGGAATTTAACATTCCCAGAACCTATCTTTCCATCATGGAGCGCAACATGGAAATCGAACGGGTTTCAAGGGGCGTCTACAGATCACCCACCACGCTGGAAGATGAAATGTTCAGTCTTCAATCCAGGTACAAGTCGTGCATCTATTCCCACGAGACCGCCCTTTTTTTACACGATTTGACAGACAGAAATCCACTGGCATTTTCGATTTCCGTGCCAAGCGGTTATCATTCGTCCGTGTTGAATGGAAGCGGGCACAAAATATTTTATGTCGAACGCGACCTGTTCGAGTTGGGACTCATCACGATGCCTTCGCCCCATGGCAATGAGATTCGCGTCACCGACCTGGAACGGACGATCTGCGATATCCTGCGGAGCAGGAACCAGATCGAGTTCCAGTTCATAGCGGCTGCGCTAAAACGTTACGTAACGAGGAAGGAAAAAAATATCCACACGCTCTATAACTATGCCCAGGCGTTCCAAATCCAAAAAATCGTCCGTCAATACATAGAGGTTCTCTTATGAGCAATGCCATGCAATTCAAGGCCAGGATCAAAAAACTGGCGTCGGAAAAGCGTGTACCCGCGCAGTCCGTCCTGCAAAACTTCATGTTGGAGCGATTGCTGGAAAGAATCTCCGTATCGGCGTACAAGGACAGGTTCGTTCTCAAAGGTGGGATGTTGATTGCCTCCCTGGTCGGCATTGGCAGCCGCACCACGATGGATATGGATGCGACATTGACAGGTTATCCTCTTATCGAAGAGACGCTTCGTTCAGCTTTGTCCGATATTTGCAAGACGCAATTGAATGACGGGGTTGATTTTACGTTGGAGTATATCCTGCCCATACGGGATGACGATGAATATGGCGGGTATCGGGCGGCCATCCTTGCCAAATACGATTCGATCAACACCCCCTTGAAATTCGACATTACAACAGGGGACATCATGACCCCGGGCGCAGTCCGCTATAAGTTCCCATCGAGTTTCGAAGAAAAGATTATCGAAGTATGGGCTTATAACACGGAAACCATCCTTGCAGAAAAAGTCGAGACGATCCTGCGCCGCAGTGTATTCAACAGCCGAATGAGGGATTTTTACGATGTGTACATCATTGTAAAAATCCAGCCCTTTGACCCCGGAATATTTGTAACGGCATTGAAGGCCACTTCCCAATGGAGGGGGTCATCAGCAGTTTTACTGGACAAGGAAAATATTCTTCGAGCCATCCTGGAAAATTCGGTCATGCTTCAACGCTGGCAGCTATACTGCCGGGAAAATTATTATGCAAGGGGGATTGAGTTCAGTGAGGTCATTGCAGCGCTGGGCGGCCTCCTGGAATAAGCTGCCCGAGGGGCCTCCTTTCAATCCAACGGATACAATCCTGGTCAGTGCGGATGGGCTGACAAAAAACAATCGCTCTACGGCGGTGGTTTATACCCGTTGTGCCAGCAGTTACCCTGCTGGCACAAAGATTCGCTTGTAATACGCGCCGCTATTCCGTAATCGGCAGGTGCAGGTCGAGGGTGAAGGGCTGTTCGCCGCCCATCTCGTCCAGCGGGCCGATGTGTT